>JBGSOU010000565.1:0-17623 GCA_041739025.1 Hyphomonas sp. | reverse complement strand
GCGTCCGGCAGGAAGCGGCGCTGGAAGGCGCGCAAGGCGGCCGGCACGTCCGAGATGTCATAGCCGATGGCGCCCAGCTGGCGGTTCAGGCCGCCGGGGTCGCCGCCCATCCAGACACACCCCGCCCCGGACGCTTCCTCGGGCCAGAGGCCAATGCCGGCTGCGGCAAGGCGCGGCCAGGGAAAGTGTTCGCCGGGGTCAATCTTGCGTGTCGGGGCGATGTCCGAATGCGCGACGATGCGGGATTGGGGGATGTCATGACGGGCGAGAAGCGTCTTCGCGAGGCTGATCACGGCATCAATCTGGACGTCCGGGTAGGGCGGCAGGGCGCCGCCCGGCAGAGGAAAGTCATGGCCGCCATTGACGATCTCGATGCCGATCGAGCGGGAGTTTAGGTCATCATCACCGTTCCAGCTGGATACTCCGGCATGCCAGGCGCGGCGGGAGTCCTCTACGAGCTGCGCGATGCGGCCATCTTCCCAGACCATGTAATGGGCAGAAACTTTCGCCTCCGGGTCGCGCATCCGGTCAAGCGCCGCCTGGCCGGACTGCATGCCGGTATAGTGCAGCACAAGAAGATCCACCTTGTGGCGGCGCGCGTCGTGGTTGGGGCTCGGCGAGTGCTCGAGGCGCATCAGGAGTCTCCGGAAGCGTATTTCTTTCCAAAGGCCGCTTCAGGCAGCACGGTATTCGGCCTGATGGCAATGAGGAAGACCCCGGCGAGCGAAACGGCGCCACCGATGACCAGTTTCCAGGTGAAGGGCTCGCCCAGCAGGGTGACGCCGAAGAGGACGCCCCAGAGCGGCGTCATCAGGGTCAGCGGCGAGAGCAGCGAGACGTCGTGACGCTTGACCAGGGTGTAGAAGGCCGAATGGGCGAAGATCGAGACGCCGACAATCGCGAACAGGCTGGCCAGCCAGACCTGCCAGCCGCCGCCGACATAAGCGCCGATCTGGCCGGTTTCGAGCAGCGCGGAGATGGCAAAGAGGGGCGCGAAGCTGAACAGGCCGACCCAGGCTTGCAGGTTCAGTGCGCCCATCGGAGCCATGCGCTTCATCACGATGCCGCCCGCCGAGCCGAGCACGGCAGCAAGGAAAATCAGGAAGAGGCCGTAGGACAGGCTGAAGGAGTTCGGGTCGAAGGCGATGACGACGACGCCGGCAAAGGCGAGTGCGATGCCGAGGCCCCGGCGCCAGCGGATCTTTTCGCCGAGGAACACCATGCTCATGAGGGTCGACATCGGCACGCCCAGCTGGCCCGTCACGGCGGCGGCAGACACATCGGCGTTGGCGAGACCGACGAAAAGCAGGCCGAAGTTGAGGCAACCGATCAGCATCGAGATGACGAAGAGGGTGGCGAGGTTTTTCGGGACCGGCCTCAGGAAGGGGACCAGGAAGGCCGCGACGCCCAGAAAGCGCACCGCTGCGAAGAAGAGTGGAGGCACGTGGAAATCGGTGACGACCCAGCGGGTCATCACAAGGTTCACGCCCCAGACAAAGCAGACGAGAAAGAGCAGGCCGAAGTCACGCAAGGACATCGGCCCGCCCTATCAGGCTTTTTCCGGCCCGTGCAGGGGGCGGGCATGAACTTTTGTGACGGAGTCAGACAGTCCCTAGGCGATTCACCGGCAACTTGAGGTACACCTGTCCGTCCGCTTCAGCCGGAGGCAGGGCGCCGGCCCGGATGTTCACCTGCAGTGACGGCAGGATCAGGCGGGGCGCAGCGAGCGTGCGGTCGCGGGCTTCGCGCAAGGCAACGAAGTCGTTTTCGCTGACGCCGTCGTGGACATGCACATTGCGCGCGCGTTCTTCGGCGACGGTGGTTTCCCAGCGGAACTGTTCGCGGCCGTCGGGCAGGTAGTCATGACCGACGAAGATGCGGGTTTCGGGCGGGAGCGCGAGGATCTTGTGGATCGAGCGGAAAAGCGTCGCCGCATCGCCGCCGGGAAAGTCGGCGCGGGCGGTGCCGTAGTCCGGCATGAACAATGTGTCGCCGACGAAAGCCATGTCGCCGATCAGATAGGTGACGCAGGCCGGCGTGTGGCCGGGCGTGTGGAGGACGCGGATTTCGGTATTGCCGAGGGAGAGTGTGTCGCCCTCGTTCAGCAAGACGTCAAAGACGTGGCCGTCGGGATGATCTGCGGCGGCGCCGAATAGCGGAAGGAAGGCCTTCTGGACCTGGGTGATGTGTGCGCCGATGCCGATCTTGGCGCCGGTCTGGCGGCGCAGATAGTCCGCGCCGGACAGGTGGTCGGCATGGGCGTGGGTGTCGAGAATCCACTCGATGTGCAGGTTTTCGTCTGCGGCAGCGGCGATCACGGCATCGGCGGAGGTGGTGCGCAGGCCGCCGGCGTTGGGATCGAAGTCGAGCACCGGGTCGATGACCGCTGCCGCCCGGGTGCCGGGATCCCAGACGAGGTAGGTCACGGTATTTGTGACGTCATCGAAAAAGGCTTTGAGGTTCGCCATGAGGCTTCTCCTTTTTGGTTTGTGCCCTTCATATATTAGCTCTTGCTAAATTAGCAAGGTATAATATATTTGTCTCATGAACACACAGACCCTTGACCCACTCCTGTTTCGCGAACGCGCCGGCGAGGCCGCACGGCTGCTGAAGGCGATGTCGAACGAGCACCGGCTGCTGATCCTTTGCCGCCTCGGGGCGGGGGAACTGTCGGCCGGTGAACTTCTGGCGGAAACCCCGCTGTCGCAATCGGCGCTGTCGCAGCATCTGGCCGTATTGCGGGAGGACGGTCTCGTCGCGACGCGGCGGGCCGGCCTGAACATCTTCTACCGGATCGCGGATCCCGCCGCGCTTCGCATTATCCACACGCTGGCAGACATTTTCTGCCCGGAGACCTGAAACCATGAGCACACTGACAAAAATCAAGGCCCTCGACCTGGCCGAGGGCCTGAAGGCTGGCCGCCTGCACCTGATCGACATTCGCGAGCCGGATGAGCATGCGCGCGAACATATCTCGGGCGCCGTGCTGATCCCGCTCTCCGGGCTGGAAGCAGCGGACGTCAAGCTGGAAGCGGGCTGCACGGCGGTGTTTCACTGCAAATCCGGGATGCGCACCGAGATGAACTGCGACCGGCTGGCCGCCCGCATCGACGGCGACGCGCTGATCCTCGAGGGCGGACTGGAAGCCTGGAAACAGGCCGGACTTCCGGTGGCGACGGGCGGATAGCCCGTGATGATTGAACTTACCCTTCCGGTGATCCTGGCCGCACTGCTGAGCGGCGCGGTGGTCGGCTTGTTCCTCGGCACGTTCGGGGGCGGGGGATCGGTCCTGGCGGCACCATTGCTGATCTATGCCGTCGGCGTGACCGAACCGCACCTGGCGATCGGAACGTCCGCGGCTGCGGTGGCAGCAATCGCGCTGGTCAGCCTGACCGGGCACTGGCGCGAGGGGCGCGTGAAATGGCCCTGCGCCACGGTGTTTGCCGTATCAGGATTTCTGGGCTCACTTGTGGGCTCCACGCTGGCGCTGCAGGTGCCGGGGGACTGGCTGCTGCTCGCCTTCGCCTTTGCGATGGCGGCCATCGGCCTATCGATGTTCCGCAAGCCCCGGAACGCGGGCAATCCGGACGTACACATTTCGCCGGGCCTGATGGCGCGGATCGCGCCGATGGGCCTCGGTGTCGGCGGCGCAGCCGGCTTTTTCGGAATCGGCGGCGGGTTCCTGATCGTGCCCGGCCTGATGATGGCCACCGGCATGACGCTGGCTAATGCGACGGCCTCCTCGCTGGTCTCGGTCACGGTGTTTGGAGCGGCCACGGCCGCGAACTATGCCCTGCACGGGCAGGTGGACCTGCGGCTGACGGGCCTGATGCTGGCGGGCGGAGCGGTTGGTGGCGGGCTCGGCATTCTGGTCGCGCGCGTGCTCGCCAGCCGTGTGCGCCTCGCCCGCAGCGCATTTGCCGGCCTCATCGTCCTCGTGGCGGTCTATGTCGGGTGGAAAGCCGCGATGGCGCTCGGCTGGGCGGGTTGAAGCATTTGCAGCCCGGCCTGCGAAAGCTTGCTAAATCCGCCGCAAAACGCTGATATAGACGCCAAGGTGGGTTGATAGGCCGCAGCCGGACTGGCGCGGTGCCAAGGGAGATTTCTGATGAGCCTGATCTGGTGGATTCTGCCGTCGATTTCCGGCGTGCTCGGCCTCATTCTGTTGTTCGCGGGCTTCGCGAAGATGGCGGGCCTGAAGCCGTTCGCGGGTGTGGCCCGGTTGGCGTTCGGATCGGGCTTTCTCGGACTTGCGGGTGTGATCGCCTTTGCCGGCCTGAATATCCAGACCTACAAGCGCCTGACCTATGAGCGCCCGGTGGCGACGGTCAAGTTCACTGCGGTTCCCGGCGAGGCCGACGCCTACCGCGCCGACGTGATCTTTTCCGATGGTCAGGCCCTGTTGCAGGCCGACGGCACGGCGCCGGTGTTTCATGGCAACGAGTGGCAGATCGGCGCCAAGGTCATCAAGTTCAAACCGATGGCCAACATCCTCGGCTATGATTCCATCTACCGGCTCGAACACATGCGCGCGCTGGATGCGATGCAGTTTTCCTCGGACGTGGTGACCGAGGGCAAGATCGACGGCATCAAGATCGTGCCGAAGGAGCCGGGCATCGATGTTGGCAGTCTCGCCGCCAAGTACGGCTCGAATTTCGGCATCGATGCCGAATATGGCTCCGCCACCTATCAGCCGATGGGCGACGGGTTCGAATTCGAAGTTTCGATCACGCAGGATGCCCTGATTGCGCGTCCCAGCGATGCGACCAAGCTGCGGATCCAGGATCAGGCCTATCCCGGCTTCAAGCCGATCAACGGAGACAATTGATGAACCCGTGGGAGCGCTACGTCGTTCCGAACCTGATTTCGTGCGCCTGTTCCTCGCGCCCGATCATGAAGCAGCGGGCCAAGGTTGTCCCGAAGGCGGAAGGCGTCGTGCTGGAGCTGGGCTGCGGTTCGGGCACCAATTTCGCCCTGTATGATGCCGCCAAGGTAGAGCGGCTCTACGCGCTCGAGCCCGCGCCCGGCATGGTGGTCAAGGCGCGCCGGACGGCCGGAGCGCTCGGCATCGGCAAGAGTATCGATTTTCTGGAGACCGGTGCAGAAAACATTCCGTTACCGGACAATTCGGTCGACACGGTCGTGATCACCTTCGTGCTGTGCACGATTCCGGACTGGCAAGGCGCGCTGGCTGAGACGCGGCGTGTTCTGAAGCCGGGTGGGCGCATCCTGTTCAGCGAACATGGCCTTGCCCCCGATGAAGGCATTTCCAAATGGCAGCGCCGGGTCGAGCCTGTATGGAAGGCGCTGGCGGGCGGTTGCCACCTGACGCGCGATACCGTCGACCTGTTGCATCAGGGTGGTTTCAGGACCGAAGAGACCGAGACGATGTACCTGCCGAACTCGCCGAAGATCGCCGGCTTTGTGAGCTGGGGCTCGGCGCGCGTCGTTTGACGCCGCATGCGCAAACCGCCCTACTTGCCCTTCCTGAATGGACCGCTCAGCCTCGCGCCGGGGTTGAAGCCGGTTCCGGTCGAGCGCTGGCTTCAGCCGGATACAGAGGCGAAGACGTGGTTGCCCGAGAAACGCGGTGTGATGGTCCGTCATCGCAGCGAAGTGTACGGCGCCCGGGAGGGCAGCGAGATCGCGGCGCTGGAACTGGCCGGGGCCGTGCATGATGCGGCGGGGCCGGGCGCCGGAGATTGGGCCAGCGCACTTGAGGCTGCTGCCAGCGCGGTGTCGGATGACCTCTGTATACTGATCAAGGATCCGGCCGGTCTCTGGCGGCTGGAGGCGGCGAGCCTCTGCGCGCCGACCTTCTGGCAGCTCGCCGAAAAGCTGGGCGAGCCTCTGGACGGGCTGCATGCGCCGGTGCCGGGGGCAAACCCGGGCATGGTGGGGCGCATTCACCGGATGTTTGATGCGGTGCAGCCGGGGCAGGTGCTGGAACGGTTCAACTGGACCGTCCAGCCGGGGACGGGGCGTTTCACGCCGAGCCAGGCGCCGTTCAAGGCGCTGGCGGCCAGCCTGCCGGAAGACGGCGCACTGGACGCGCTGTGGCTGCGGGTTGAGCGCCAGACGATTTCAAAGCTGGCGATTTCCGGGGCGGTGGTCTTCACGATCCGTGTGGCGATTGATCCGTTGCGCGCCGCGTTGCCGGACTCGGCGCATGTGGCGGCCTTTGGCGCCGCCTGGGACGCGATTGATCCCGTGTTGGCGGACTACAAGGGCTGGCCGCATTATGACCGGCTGGTGCGCGCGGCGTTGAAAGCGGCGCGCTGACCTTCCCGCCGCCGCCGCGATATCCTACATCGAACCCAGAAGCGGCCCCTTACTCCGGAGATACATGCCATGGACTTCCAGCAGATCCTTCTCGACTTGCAGAAACAGGCCAAGCAGGCGGCCAAGGACCATGACCTTGAAGGCAAGATGCGGAAGGGCAAGGATCTTGGCGAGGCGGCGCTCGAGAAGCTCAAGACCGACCGCAATACGCAGATTGCGGCGGCGGGCGCGGGTGCGTTGATTGCGGCGATGATGCTGGGCACGAAAGGTGGGCGGCGCTTCATCGGCGGCACCGCGAAGACCGGCGCCGTGGCGGGGCTTGGCGCGCTGGCCTATCACGCCTGGATGAAATCCCAGGGCCAGCGCCCGCGGTCCGATGCGGAACCGGCGAAGCTCGGCTATGTGACCGGCAAGAAGGCGGAGCCGGAATTTGCCGAGGCGCTGGTGCGCACGATCGTTGCGGCCGCCTGGGCGGACGGTGTGCTGGACGAGGCGGAGAAAGTGGTGATCGACGGCGCGCTGAAGGAAGCGGGCCTCGGTGCGAAGGACCGCGCGATGCTCGAGAATGACCGTCCGGAAGCCGAAACGCTGGACAAGATCGCCGCCGGTGCGCTGTCACCCAACCATGCGGCGCAGCTCTACTCGGCGGCCTGCATCGTCACGGGCGATCCGGAAGGCGCAGAGGCGGAGTTCCTGAGCCGTCTCGCCTCGCGGCTGGGTCTCGCTGACGCGCATGCCGCCGCGATCCGCAAGGAAGCACGCGGCTGATGCAGTACTGGCTTTTCAAGTCCGAGCCGGATGCGTGGAGCTGGGACCAGCAGGTGGCCAAGGGTGACGCCGGCGAAATCTGGTCCGGCGTGCGCAATTACACCGCGCGCAATCACATGCGTGCGATGAAGCTGGGCGACCGGGCGTTCTTCTACCATTCCAATCAAGGCCTGGCGGTGGTCGGGGTGGTCGAAGTGTGTGCCCTGTCAGCCCCTGATCCGACCACGGAAGATGCGCGCTGGGACTGCGTGACGGTCAAGGCGCTGGCGCCGATGCCAAAGCCGGTGACGCTGAAGGACGTGAAGGCCAATCCCAAGCTCGAGGCGATGAGCCTCGTCGCCTCCTTCCGTCTCTCCGTACAGCCTGTGCTGCCGGCGGAGTGGAAAGAGGTCTGTCGCATGGGCGGCATGGACTGGAAAACGCTGAAGCCGGTCTGACGCCTAGTCGGCAGGGATGCGGGCCGCTTGGACTTCGATTTCGACGCGCCAGCCCGGGTTGATCAGGCCGGCGACTTCGACGACCGCCCGCGCGGGCTTGTTCGGCTGTTCGGGCGTTGCGAAGAATTCGGAATAGCCTTCCATGAATCCGGCGAAATCCAGCCGGCCCCCGGTATCTTCATCGGCAACGAGATAGACGCGCATCATGACGGCGTCGCCGAGCGACCAGCCCGCCGCTTCCATGCGCGCCTTGATGCTGTTCAGGACGTTGACGGTCTGCGCCTTGGTCGTGCCGAAGGCCGCGCGGCTGTTGGGATCGGCGGAAGGATCGGTGACCGAAGGCACGACGCCGCTGACATAGAAGATTTCTGCCTCAGGCGGGATGACCACGCCGATGGAGATCGGGAAGTCCGAACCCGGGATCGGGATTCGGTTGATCGCGGCAGAGGGGAGTTCCGCCGGCGGCGCCGGCGCCGGGCCGGCATCTTCGATGCTGATGCAGGCGGTAGTGAGCGCGGCGAAGCCGAGCGCCAGCAGGGCAGGCAGTCTGGTTGCGCGGGTCATGTCGTATCCTCCGGTTTGGTTTCTGGGTGTCAGGCGGCAGATGCGCGGGTGTAGATCCCGGCGACGGCGTGGTGGGCTGAACGGATGGCGGCCTCCATCCAGGCGCCGAGCGGGCTGAGATGCTGGCCGGCGAAGGCAATCGGCCCGTCTCCGGCGATCACGGCCCGCACGCCGGGCGTGTCATGGTTCGTGTCCGGACCTTCTGCGGCCCAGGCGCCCATTGAATGCGGGACGTGCGCCCAGTTCACCGAGATCGGGCGCGAGAGCAGGCGGCCCTTGCCGGGATGGATCCGGTCCACCGAGGCGCGCGATTCCTCATACTGGGCGTCCAGGCTCTGGGCGGCGAAGGGTTCGGCCTGGCCGGCGAAATTGTAGCAACCGACCAGCACGCCGTCCTTCATGTCGAAACCATAGCTGGGATACCAGGCCATGTTGCAGCGGCTGTCGACATTCGAGAGGCCGCCATAGATGTGGTCCTCGGTTTCCCAGAATCGCGGCGATTGCCAGGCAACCTTGCAGGAGGCGTCATACATCATGCTGTTCACAGCCGATTGAACCGGGGCCGAAAGATCGCATCGGATGGTCTTCAGCACACTGAAGGGCAGGGTGCACACCGCGTAGTCCGCCTCCAATGCGCCGGTCAAACCGTTCTTCTGGCTGTAAAGCACACGCACACCGGACTCCGTGCGCTTGAGGTGGGTCACCTGCACGCCATATCTGATCTCGGATTTCAGCCGGCCTGCAAAGGCGTAGGGAATGGCGTCCATGCCGCCGACCGGGTGCAGCATGGCGGTCTGCTGGTAAAGCTGGTCGCCGAACGTCAGCTGGAAGGCCCAGCCGGGCTCCTGGATCAGTTCGGTCAACGGGATGGATTTGCGGATGGAGGAGGGTGCACCGTGTACGGTCGGCTCAACGTCATATCCGAGCCGGTCCGACCCGGAATAGGCGTAGCCTGCGCCGAGCGCGCCGTACTGGGCGAGGAAATCCAGCAGGCGTTCTCGGTCAAGCGCGGTCAGCTCGTCGTCGAGCGCGCCCTTGTTGATGGCCTTGGCAAGCAGTTCCGAAACACCGCCGCGGACGTCATGGCGCACCTGGCGGTCCTCCAGGGGCACGCCGTTGCGAACCTTGGCGGTGACATACCGCGCGTCCGCGTTTACATTGACCTGCACTTCAAGCGGCACCCCGAATTCACGGCAATAGGCGTGCACGCCGTGATGACAGGCGGGAATTCGCGCGGCGCCGACATTGAAGAAGTGGCCCGCGTCGAAGCTGACGCGCTGGGCGGGCACATGGTCGTGGGTCATTACGTCGCCGCCGCGCACCGTCCAGACGCGTCCGCCGGGGCGATGACGCGCCTCGAGCACGGTAACCTCAAACCCGGCCTTGCGCAGTTCCCATGCGGAGACGAGCCCTGCGATTCCGGCGCCGAGGACGATGACCTTTTTGCCGCGACCCGCGCTGCCCGGCGGTTTTGGCGGGCCGGAATAGACCCCGGCTTCAGCGACAAGGCCCAGCCCCTGCATGGCGGCCATCGCGCCGCTGACACCCGCGATCCGGGCAAAGCCGAGCACCATGTCCCTGCGGGTGGCTTTAGGTGTGTGCATTCTGCGTCCCCCCCGAAGTGAGACGCTAACACGGCCCACCTTCCTGGCAATGACAACCGGACGGGCAGACAGCGGCGCGCAGCTCTGCGACGCCTATGCAGGCAGAGCGCCCGGAATGAAGGCATCGGCGGGATGGGACCGAAGGCGCTGAAGGCGGTTTAGGATGGGGAGCAAGGGCCGGTGTTGTCGGACTTCAGGAAGACAAGGCCGGGCACGGCGAGGTCTTCAGTGACTTGCAGGATGACATTCGCCGCGATTTGCAGGGACGTGGCCGTCGAAGTGATGATGATGTCGCCCTCGTTCACCATGCCACCGGTACAGGCGACCTTGTAGTGTGTCCCGCCCTCGACAGGCAGTTCCTCAAGGACGTCGCAGGTGCCCTGGGGCTCGACGTTGGCGAACAGGCTGTCCGTCGTCAATTCTGCGGTATCGCCTTCGATACAGGCCTGGAGCGGTTGCTCGTTGAGGAAGACATCGGTGGAAACCGTGAGCTGCCCTTCCCAGAGCCCGCCATTGACAGTGATCGGGCCGGCCGACGCAGCCGAGGCGAGCGAGAACCAGGCGGCAAGGCAGAGGCTGGTGCGAAACATTGAGGTCCCCTGAAACAGATGAGGGCTCATGACTGCCTCAAGCGGCAGGATTTGTGGAGGGGGATCGTTCAGGCTCCGGTCTGGTCATCTGCGCGGCGAAGTGACCCGGGGCGCAAATGCGCCGTCCAGATCTAGCCCCGGTGGCCGTCCTCGAAGCTGGCGAGGGTCCATTCAGCGAAGTCGGCGAGATTGCCGCCAGTGAACAGGAAGCCGGCCACCCCGGCAGCGCGGGCGGCTTCGATGTCAGCGTCCTTGTCACCGATGAGGAAGCTCGCTTCGCGTTTGACCGGAAAGTCCGCCATCGCGCGCAGCAGCATGCCGGGCTTTGGCTTGCGGTCGAAGCTGTCTTTCCGGTAGCGCGGGTTTTCGCCCTCTTCGTGATAGGGGCAGTGATAGATCCGGTCGATTTTCGCGCCCGCTTCGGCAAGGCGCGCCTCCATCCAGGCATGGAGGGCGTGCATCTGGTCTTCGGTGTAATAGTTGCGCGCGATGCCGGACTGGTTGGTGACCACGAAGACATACCAGCCGCGCTGGTTGAAGCGCGCTATCGTCTCGGCGGCGCCCGCGATGAACTCGAAATCCTCGATCCGGCTGACATAGCCCTTGTCGAGATTGATCACGCCGTCGCGGTCAAGGAAGAGAGCGGGTCTGTGCGGCGCCATCCCTTCCTCTTGGCTGACTCGGGCGCGGGCCGCAATCCTTGCCGCGACGCCGGGGCGACGCGGTGGGCGCAATTCAGGCGCGCTTGCGACGGGCGACCATGGCCAGCGCCTGCTTCAACGTTGCGGGAGATGCAGCGCCAAAAACCAGTGCATAGACCGCAATACCCGAGGCGATCAAAACCGCAGCGCGCAAGCCGGGATCGGAATCCGGCAGCAGGTGGTCGCGAAGCAGCAGCACGATGAGGCCCATCGCAAGTGCGGCAGCTGTCGGCAGCACGGCAGGACGGACCTGCTGCGCCGGCGTGAAGCCCGCATACTTGTGCACCAGATAACCGATCAGGCCGAGCGTCAGGAGTTTCTGGGCAATCAGGACACCCATCACCGCTTCGATCTGGTAGCCGACGACACTCAGAACGCCCACGATCGTGAAGAGGCAGCTCGCGAAGGTGATGCCGGTTGCGAGGTCCGGCCGGCCGATGGCTTTCAGCAGGCTGCGGTTGATGAACTCGACCATCGTCAGCGGCAACAGGACCAGCGCGAGCTGGGTCGTCTGGATCGCCGGGATCCATTGTTCGCCGATCATCAGGGGCAGCAGGAGCGGCATCAGGACAATCGCGCCGATGAACGCGGGTAACGTGATCGTGTTGGCGAGCTGCAGGGTCTGGTTCAGCGTCTTGTGAAGGTCCGGCCGGTTGAACTGGTTTTTGGAGAACATCGGGAAGGACACCGATGAGAACGGCATGATGATCGCCTGGTTGGCCTGTTCGAAGAACCTCAGGGCCATGTTGAACATGCCGAGCGGGGCAGGTCCCATCACCGCGCCAACCAGCGCGCTTGGCAGGGCGCGCTGTGCAGACATGGCGAAGCCGAGGAGGTAGGTGTGACCGGCGTAGTGCGCCAGATCATGCATCTTGGCGCGGTCGAACATCAGACGCGGGCGGTATCCCGACAGCCACATGAACATCAGCAGGCGGACCACGCGGCGTGACAGTTCCATCCAGACGAGCGCCCAGACCGATTTGAGCATCACGGCTGCAGCCAGACCGATCAGTGCGGGCAAGAGATTTCCGACCACGTCGATATAGGTGATCTGCTTGAAAGACAGCCTCCGGATCATGATCGAGGCGCCCGTGGCCGTCAGCGGGCCCATCAACAAGAGCGTCGACATGACCTGCAGGACCGGCGTCACTTCCTCTGTGCCGAACGCGGCGGCGATCAGGGGCGCTCCGGCAAAGATCACCACAAACGCGACAACGCCCAGCGCCGTCGATACCGTATTGATCGTATCGATGTGGCCGTCATCAATCGTTTCGCGCTGGATGAGGGATTCCTGCAGTGGACCATGAACCAGTGTTTCTGGAATCATCAGGGCGGCGATCGCCATGCCGAACAGACCGAAGTCGAACGGGGTGAGGATGCGCGACAGCACGACCAGCGCGGCGAGCGAGAATACCAGCGCCAGTGAATTGCCCAGCGTATTCCACGCCAGCGAATTGAGGATACTCGGGGACGGCGTCTTCACGGGCTAGTTGTCGTTGGCTGCAAACGTGGCGAGTTGGGCGTGCGATGCGAGCCGGTGGTCTTCCATGTTCGCCCGGACATGCGCAACAAGTTCCTCATTTCTCAGGGCGCCAGCCGCAGCCTTGGCGGCGGCGTTGATCTTGGATCCGTCGGACAGAGCTTCGCTGAACAGATAAAACTCCTGCGCCCGGTACATGGTATAGAGGATCTCTTTCTTCTTGTCGGACAGGCTGTTGCTCTGATGCCCCAAGGCTGAGCCGATACATACAGCCGGAATTCCCATCCGCCAGGCATTGATGCAGAGGTGGTAGGTGTCGGTCACGATGAAGCGGAAGCCGCTCATCTGGCTGAGGATTTCGCCCGCGCTGGGTTGTGCGGTTTCGACATCGATACCGCGGAACTGGCCTTGAAGCGCGAGCCGGCGGCGCGACCAGAACCAGGGCAGCCACTTGACGCTCTCTCCCAACTCGCGGCCGAGCGCACGGGCAAACCGGAGCGAGCGATCATATTTGGGCGTTCGCCTCAGGAACAGTCCGATCCCTTCGCGCGTTGCGGCGCGCGTGAAACCGTCGATCTTGTCCAGATCGGCGTCTTCCAGAAGGAAGGCGCAGTCGCAGCCGAGGGTCGGTTGATTTTGGCGCAGCGGCTGCAGCCGCGAAGCCGAGATGGCATCGCGAAACAGCGCCAACTGCACATTCGAGAAAAAGCGGTCGAAAGCGGTTTTGTATTGGGCGTCAATCATGTCCCGCGTGCTGTTGGTGATCAGCGTCGTGCCAAACACGCCTGCTTTGGCCAGTTGGGCTTCGGGGAGATCTGACAGGAAGAAGATGCGCGATTGTGCGGCAAAGGCTTCGGCTTGCGCTTCGGCGTCCATACCGTCCCAGGCACCGATATCATTGCGGTAATAGCTGCGCGAATGAAAGAAATCGCCCCAGAACAGGAACCTGTCGGACGCGAAGAACCGCGTCTCGTTCTCGAAGACGTTGAGATACTGGAACGGCAGATTGGCGGCGGCGTATGAGTGGGTGGGGTCGAGTTCCCCGGTGATGTAGAGGCGAACGTCATGGTCCGGGAACAGGCGCGGCAGGACCGACGCCGCAGCGAGGTCGACGGTCAGCATTCCGGTGTTCTGCTCGGGCGGCCGGGCGCAGATCACGGCGAGTTCGCGCCCCGGTGGCCCGGAGGGCGTGCGCAGGCCGTCGGCGGTGCGTTTCTGCGTGGTCATGACGTTTATCCCTGAAACCGTATTCGCTGCCATCTGGCGCACGCTTGCCGGTGGGTTGGCAAGAATCATACCTCCGGGAGCGCGACCCGCCATCTTTTTGATCATACCACAGGCAGGCACAGGGGCCGATTAGCCCAGGTCAGCGGACAAGGCCGGGATTTGCATGTCCCGGCGCGGGACAATGGGCGCGTCCAGATCCGGAGCAGGCCTGGTGTGCCTGTCCGCCATGTTCGCCGAACAGGGGAAGGGGGTGGACCGGCTGTTGCGCCTGCGTCAGGCTGGCACACCTAAGGATTGCGGGCGTCCCTGAGGGGGGCAATCAGAAGGGGAAACATGATGGACCAGTTTATTCCGCTCGTCCTCAGTGCGCTCGGCGGCACAATGATCGGAGCCATGCTGGCGCGCCTGTTTGGCGGCGGCGGAACAGGCGGCGTTCTGGGCGGATTGCTCGGCGGCGTCGCCGCGCATTACGGTGCAGCGCAGCTGGCGCTGGGTGACGCCCTGCTCGGCAGCACACCCTGGATGGTTCACCTTCAGAACTTTCTCGAAGGCGGAATCGGTGGCGGGTTGCTCGGTCTGGCGTTTGGCCTGGTGGTCAAACCCAAGGCCTGAACCGGTTCACAATGCGGCTGACGCCGCGAGGGCGGCGCTGTTGGCTTTGACGCCCCTGAAGAACGGGATCAGCACCAGCGCGGTGATGACCGATGCCAGCAGGAAGGCGGCGCCCGGGAACCGCAGTGCCGAGCCGGAATGGGTCGCTGCGAACAGCACCGCATTCATCGTCAGCGGACCGAAAATCATCGCCAGCGCGTTCAGGCTGGCCGTGGCACCCTGCAGTTCGCCTTGTGCATTGCGGGGTGTCACGGTCGACATCAGCGAGTTGATCGCCGGGGTCGCGACACCGCCGAGGGCGTTGAACGGAATGATCAGCAGCGCCATCCAAGGCGCGAAAGCAAACGCATAGGCCGCCATCGTGACGACATGCGTGCAGAGGCCGAAGGTGGCGGTGCGGACGGGGCCGAACCGCTGGATCATCGGCCCCATCATCAGGGCCTGAACGAGCGAGGCGCCGAGACCGACAAGGCCGAGCGAAAGGCCGATTTCGCGCGGGCTCCAGTCGTAGCGGATCTCGCCATGGATCGCCCAGGTCGAAGGGAACACGGTATGCGCAAAGAAATAGGCGCCGCCGGCAATCAGCAACCAGCTTACCTGCGGCAGTTTCGAGAAATGCCGTGCGGCGCCGAACGGGTTGGCGCGGGCGAGCTGGAATGGGCGGCGATTTTCCGGCGCCAGCGATTCCGGCAGCACCAGCCATCCATAAAGGAAATTCAGGCCCGCCAGGCCGGCCGCAACAAAGAAGGGCGCGCGCGGGTCGATCTCACCCAGCAGGCCGCCGAAGACGGGACCGAACACGAAGCCGAAGCCAAACGCCGCGCCGATCTTGCCGAACGCCTTGGCCCGGTCCTTCGGCTCGGTCGTATCGGCGATGTAAGCGTTCGCGGTCGAGACGGTCGCGCCGCCAATGCCGGACAAGGCGCGGCCAACGAAGAGGACGCCGATGCTGCCAGCCAGTCCCATGATGATGAAATCAATCCCCAGCATCGCGATCGAGCCAAGGAGAACCGGGCGGCGGCCAAACCGGTCCGACAGCGCGCCAAGGATGGGGCCGGCGAAGAAGTTGAACAAGGCATAGGTTGCGGCCAAGGCGCCGATCCACAGCGTGGCGTTCTCGGGCGGCACACCGGTCAGATCCTGGATCAGGGTGGGGATCACGGGAATGATCAGGCCAAACGCCATCATGTCGATGGCCACCGTGACGATGACAAACAGGAAGGCGTTCTTGCCGTGGGTCCGGGCGGGCGTCTGGGATGTCATCGCCGACACCTTTTGTAGCACGGAGGCGGCGGGTCAATCGCCAGGCGCAGATTTTGTGGGGCTTGCGCGAGATTGCCGTATGCGCCGAGAGTGAACCGATGGCCGACAGCTTACCCCTGACCCGCAATGCCGCCGCACCCGAGACCGCCGAAGCAATTCGGGCGGCCGTGCGCGCGGCAGTTCAGATGGGCGATTCGCGGCTGGCACGGGCGGAGGATGCGGCGGCGCTGTATGCGCTCTTGTCCGATCCCCTGGTCTTCGCCCCGATCTACACGCTGCCCCGTCCGATGACGGAGGAGAGCGTGGCCGCATTTATCGAAATGCACTTGGCCGAGCGGCAGGCCGGCATGGGTCTGCTGTTCGTCCGCGAGGGCGAAGGCGGCCAGATCATGGGCTATTCGGATGTGCAGGTCTGGCCGGAATGGGCGGCAGGTGAACTGGGCGGGGCGCTGCATCCCTCGCTGCAGGGCCGGGGATCTGGCGGGCGCGGGGCGGCGATCAGTTTCGCCTGGATGTTCGAGACGCTGAAGCTGGACCTGCTGTGCGAGACGGCCGCGCTCAACAATACGCCGACGCAGCGCCTGCTCGACGGGCTCGGCTTCCGCCGGATGGGGGAAGTGACCAGCGTGCGCCCGGACGGTTCGACACGGGCGAGCCTCGTCTGGGAGATGACGCGGGCCGAGTGGGCAGCGCAACACGGATTTGGCTGATTGCCAAGGCGCGGCCCCGCGCCTAGTCGGTCCGGATGACACTTACACTCTTTCTGATCGAAGCCGCCGGCTGGCTTGGCGCCGCGCTGATCCTCGGCGCCTATATCCTGCTTTCGGCCGGCCGGATGCAGGGCAACTCACCCTGGTACCAGTGGATGAACGTGATCGGCGCGGCGGGTTTCATCCTCAACAGCGGCTATCATGGGGCGATCCCGTCGGTGGCCATCAATGTGCTGTGGATCGCGATTGGCGCGTTTGCGCTTTGGCGGATTTATAAGGGCGCGAAGGCCGTGTAAGCTTGGCCTCAGGCCGCAAGAGGGAGAGCCGGGATGCTCCAACGCTTCACGAATGCCGGAGCGCTCGCAGAAATGCTCACGGTGCGCGCGCACGGGCTGGATCGTCCGTTCACGGTGGCGCTCGACGGACGCAGCGCCTCGGGCAAGACGACGCTGGCCGCAGCATTGGCTGACATTCTGGATGTGGCAGTGATCGAAGGCGACGACTTTTACGCCGGCGGCACGCAACTGCGCCAGGAACCGCCAGCGGCTCTGGTCAAGGCGTGCATCGACTGGCCGCGCCAGCGCGAGGTATTGGAGGCGCTACGGGCCGGGGAGGAGGCGAGCTGGCACGCGTTCGACTGGCGCACGTTTGATGGACACCTTTGCGCCGGGGCGACCGTGAAAGCGCCGAAGCCCATCCTGATCCTTGAGGGCGTCTACGCGAGCCGGCCCGAACTGGAAGACCTGATCGACCTCAAGATCCTTGTGCGGGCGGACGAGGCCCTGCGCGAAGCGCGGCTGGTTGCGCGGGAAGGGGCCATCACGCCGTGGCAGCGGCAATGGGAAATGGCGGAGGAATACTATTTCGAATTCATCCGGCCGCTGAAGAGCTTCGACGCCATCGCCAGTTCGGATTGACCGGTCTGGCCTTGCGGCGGCGCCTGTCGCGCCTGCGAAATGGACGGCGCCCTCACCAAAAGGGAGGGGTGTGAGAGACGCTACCGGCTGAGTTCCTTCATCGCCTCGTCGAGACCGCCGAGTGTCAGTTCGAACATCCGGTGCTGGCCGATCAGCTCACGGATGAGTTTGATCGAGCCGGTATATTCCCAGGCGCCTTCTTTCGTCGGGTTCAGCCAGACGAAGTGGGGGTAGCGCTGGACGAAGCGCTGGATCCAGATACCGCCGGCCTCCTCGTTCCAGTGTTCGACCGAGCCGCCAGCATAGGTGATCTCGTAGGGGCTCATCGTGGCGTCGCCGACGACGATGACCTTGTACTCCGACGGATACTTGTTCAGCACGTCCCAGGTCGGGATGCGGTTGTTCATCCGGCGGCGATTGTCTTTCCAGAGTCCCTCATAAGGGCAGTTGTGGAAGTAGTAGAAATCG
>JBGSOU010000545.1:0-3784 GCA_041739025.1 Hyphomonas sp. | reverse complement strand
GGGCCCCGCGTGGCCGGCGTCAATTCTCTTGGGCGCCGGCGATTGCGGTGGGGCTCGTGTCGGCGGCGGCCTTCGGATCGTTGGGATTCCTGTCGATGCCGTCCGCCTCCAATGTCCTGCTTGGTGGTGCGGCGCTGACCTGGGGCACGGTGGCGGGGGCCCTTGCAGGCTATCTCATCGGCGGGCGCGCAGGGCTTGCGATGGCCGAAGCGCCCGTTGAGGCAGCCGCACCCGCGCCGCCCGTGACAGAATCGGCGGTCGCCGCTGGTGAGGAGTCCGATCTGTTTGGCAGCGAAACACAAGCGCCCGTGTTTGTGTCCTATTCCCGCCGCGACGGCGAGATCGTGTATCCGTTGGTGGCCGAAGTTGAAGCGGCGGGCCGGCCGGTCTGGATCGACCGCGACCACATCCACGCGGGCGGCCACTGGGCGGGCGTGATCGTCCGGGCGATTCGCGATTCGGACACGTTCTGCCTGATGTGTTCGGCCGAGGCGTTTCAGTCCGACAATGTGCGCCGCGAGATCTACATCGCCGACAAGTACAAACGGAAGCTGTTGCCGGTGCGACTGGACTTCTCGGAGATGCCAGAGGATTTCGAATACTTCCTGATCGACCGGCAATGGCTGGACCTGACGGGGGTTGATCCGGTCGAGCGTGCGGCGCGGCTGACCGCAGCTCTGACACGGTAAGGGATTGGTTACCCGCGCGGTTTACCAACGATTCCATGGTTTCACGGCTTCAAGCTCTCGGGCTCAGTTTACTGGTCCTCTACTTCGCCTACCACGCGTTTGCGGGGGAGAAGGGGCTTGGCCGCTGGACGGACGCACAGATCGAACTCGAAGCCCGGCAGCAGGAATTGGCGCTGGTTCAGAAGGATATCGAGCGCCTTCAGGTTGATATCCGCCGGTTGACACCGGGGTCAGTTGATCCGGACTATGTCGAGGCGTTGGCCCGCGACAAGCTCGCCTTCGTCTATCCTGGGGAGATTGTGCTCCTCACACCGGAGCGCAGCTCTGCAAATTGACAACGATGATCTGACTTGTCGCTGCATATTTGCGGGCACATAAGAGGTCAGGGAGGACATCGTATGGCAACGAAACCTAAGGGTTCAAAAAAGGTACCCGCAAAAGCCTCCAAGGCTGACATGCTGCAATTCTACCGCGAGATGCTGCTCATCCGGCGATTCGAGGAGAAGGCCGGCCAGCTTTACGGCATGGGCAAGATTGCCGGCTTCTGCCACCTCTATATCGGGCAGGAAGCGGTCGTCACCGGTATGCAGGCCTGCCTGAAAGAGGGCGACCAGGTCATCACCGGCTACCGCGACCACGGGCACATGCTGGCCTGCGGCATGGATCCGCGCGGCGTGATGGCCGAGCTCACCGGACGGGTCGGCGGCCTGTCGCGCGGCAAGGGCGGCTCGATGCACATGTTCTCCAAGGAAAAGAACTTTTATGGCGGCCACGGAATCGTCGGCGCGCAAGTGCCGCTCGGAACGGGCCTCGCCTTTGCCAACAAGTATCGCGGCAATGACAATATTTCGGTTGCCTATTTCGGCGACGGCGCAGCCAACCAGGGACAGGTATACGAAGCCTTCAACATGGCCTCGCTGTGGAAACTGCCGGTGGTCTATGTGATCGAGAACAACATGTATGCGATGGGCACGAGCGTGGAGCGCCATGCCTCCGAGGTCGAGCTGTTCAAGCGCGGCATCAGCTTCGAGATCGAGGGTGAGGAAGTGGACGGCATGGATGTGCTGGCCGTGCGTGAGGCCGGCGAGAAAGCCGTGAAGCATGCGCGCACCGGCAAGGGGCCTTACATCCTCGAAATGAAAACCTACCGCTATCGCGGCCACTCGATGTCTGACCCGGCGAAGTATCGCAAGCGCGAGGAGGTCGATGACATCCGCTCGCATCATGATCCGATCGAGGGCCTCAAGGGCCAGCTGATCGAGCAGGGCCATGCCACCGAGGATGACCTCAAGAAGATCGACAACGAGATCAAGGCCATCGTGAAGGAGGCGGCGGACTTCTCGCTCGAGAGCCCGGAGCCGGATGCAAGTGAACTGTGGACGGATGTTTTGATTGAGGGTGAAGTCTGATGGCGGTCGATATCCTGATGCCGGCGCTGTCGCCCACCATGGAGGAGGGCACGCTCTCCAAGTGGCTGAAGAAGGAAGGCGACACCGTCAAATCCGGCGACATCATCGCCGAGATCGAAACCGACAAGGCGACGATGGAAGTCGAAGCCGTCGATGAGGGCGTGATCGCCCGCATCGTCGTGCCGGAAGGCACCGAGGGCGTGAAGGTGAATGCGATCATTGCGGTGCTGACGGAGGAGGGCGAAGTGGCTGCGGACACCCCGCCTGCGAAGGCGGAGCCGGCCGAGGCCAAGCAGGCCGTTCCCGAAACCGAAAAGCCGGAAACCGTGGTCGCCGAACAGCCGCGTGCCAAGGTCATGACCGACACCTCCCTTCCGGAAGGCACCACCTTTACCGAAACGACTGTCCGCGACGCCCTGCGCGATGCGATGGCCGAAGAAATGCGCCGCGATGAGCGCGTGTTCGTGATGGGCGAGGAGGTCGCGCAGTATCAGGGCGCCTACAAGGTGACCCGCGAGCTGCTGCAGGAATTCGGCGAGCGCCGCGTGATCGATACGCCGATCACGGAGCATGGATTTGCCGGCCTCGGCGTCGGCGCGGCCTTTGCGGGCCTGCGTCCCGTGGTCGAGTTCATGACCTTCAACTTCGCCATGCAGGCCATCGATCATATCATCAACTCGGCCGCCAAGACGCTGTACATGTCCGGCGGCCAGATGGGATGCCCCATCGTCTTTCGCGGGCCGAACGGCGCCGCCAGCCGCGTCGGCGCGCAGCACAGCCAGGACTATTCCGCCTGGTACGGACAAATTCCCGGCCTAAAGGTCATCGCACCGTATGACGCCGCCGATGCGAAGGGTCTCTTGAAGGCCGCCATCCGCGATCCGAATCCGGTTGTCTTCCTCGAGCATGAGCTGCTCTATGGTCAGTCTTTCCCGGTGCCGGACCTGGACGATTTCGTCCTGACGATCGGCAAGGCGGCGGTGAAGCGCGAAGGCACGGATGTGACGCTGGTCGCGCATTCGCGCATGGTCGGCTTCGCGCTGCAGGCGGCAGAACGCCTCGCGGCGGAAGGCATCAGCGCGGAAGTCATCGACCTGCGCACGCTGCGCCCGCTGGATACACACACTGTGGTGGAAAGCGTCAAGAAGACGAGCCGACTCGTCTGCTGCGAGGAAGGCTGGCGCTTCTTCGGCGTCGGCGCAGAGATCGCCGCGACCGTCGTGTCGGAGGCGTTTGACTATCTCGACGCGCCGCCGATCCGCGTCCACCAGAAGGACGTGCCGCTGCCTTACGCGGCCAATCTCGAAGCGCTGAGCCTTCCGAATGCGGACGATATTGTCGCGGCGGCGAAGAAGGTGTGCGAGGGAGCGATCTGATGCCGATCAACATCACGATGCCTGCGCTGAGCCCCACGATGGAAGAGGGCACGCTGGCCAAATGGCTGGTCAAGGAAGGCGACGAGGTCAAGTCCGGCATGATTATCGCCGAGATCGAAACCGACAAGGCGACGATGGAAGTCGAAGCGGTCGATGAAGGCAAGGTCGGCAAGATCATGGTGCCCGCCGGCACCGAAGGCGTGAAGGTCAATGCCGTGATCGCCGTTCTGCTGGAAGAGGGCGAGAGCGCGGGCGACATGAAGGCGCCTGCGGCGGCCCCCTCCGTCAGCCGGCCAGAGCCGGCTGCCAC
>JBGSOU010000538.1:0-1747 GCA_041739025.1 Hyphomonas sp. | reverse complement strand
AGCGCCGCGCAGGCCTGCGCGATGTAGAAGGCCTCGAAGTCCCAGGCGCGATCTTCCGGGGCAAGCAACGCCGGATCGCCGTAGCGGGCGATGAGGGCCGTGCCGCTGGCGAGGCCTTCGAGGCAGCCGCCGTGAAACCGGCACGTACCGGCAAAGGCCGTGTCCTCGGGATGGCGCTCGACCCGGATATGGCCGAGTTCCGGATGCGCCGGCCGCCCGAGATATCCGCCAGGACCGTGGACGCCCGCGCCGATGCCCGTGCCGATGGTGATGTAGGCGGCCGTGCGCAGCCCCTTGGCCGCGCCGAGTTCGATCTCGCCGGCGAGGGCGCCATTAACGTCCGTATCCAGAACAACCGGCACCCCGAGCCCGGCAAAGAATCGCCCGCTGATCCGCGTGCCGCACCAGCCGGGTTTCGGGGTTGCGCCAAGGGTTCCGTAATCTGGCGAGGCCGGGTCCACATCGATCGGGCCGAAGCTGGCAATGCCCAGCATGCCCAGCCGGGCTGATCGCGCATCCAGTTCCCAGCGGAAAAAATCAAGGCAGGCCGCGAGGGTCTCGTCCGGGGTCGTGACAGGAACACGCACGGTTTCAAGTAGCCGCCCGCCGGGCTCGGCGAGCGCACATTTGAACGTGGTGCCGCCAGCATCGATGCCGCCGACGAGGAGCGGTTTGTCGCTGGTCATGGCAGTCGCCCGGCGCCCGGTTTCGCGGGCGTGGCCTGTTCTTCCTTGCGGTCCGGCATGCTGGATATCCCGCTCTTGCCCGCATCTAGCTGGCATGGGCGGCTTTCCAAACCCTTACACAAGCCGGTTCAAATGCGCAGGCTCCGGGGGCCGCCGAATGAAGCAGTTGGCGGGCGCGCCCAATTCTGCCAGCTTGGCGGCAAGACGCGGCCCGTTGCAGGCCGCCCGGGAGGATAACGCGCATGAACCTTGATCTGACGCCGCAGGATGTCGCCTTTCGCGAGGACGTTCGCGCTTTCCTTCGCGACAATCTCACGCCCGAACTGGCCGCCGCCGGGCGGCTGGCAACGAGCGTGTTCATCGAACCGGAGTTCACGATGCCGTGGCAGCGCATCCTGCATACGCGCGGATGGGTGGCGCCGCACTGGCCGAAGGAACATGGCGGCACCGGTTGGGACGAGATGCAGCGCTACATCTTTGCGTCGGAATGCGCCCTCGCCGGTGCGCCGGGCCTGTCGCCGATGGGGCTCAGCATGGTCGGCCCCTGCATCATCGGCTACGGCACGCCGGAACAGAAGGCGCATTACCTGCCCCGCCTGCTGGCAGGCGAAGACTACTGGTGCCAGGGCTATTCGGAGCCCGGCTCGGGATCAGACCTCGCCTCGCTTCAGCTGCGCGCCGTCAGCGACGGCGACCACTATGTGCTGAACGGCACCAAGATCTGGACGACCCATGCCCATCACGCCAACCGGATGTTCTGCCTTGTACGGACGGATCCGGACGCCAAGCTCCAGAAGGGCATCACCTTCCTTTTGCTCGACATGAAGTCGCCCGGAATCAAGGTTGACCCGATCATCACGCTGGCGGGCGAGCATGAATTGAACCAGGTCTTCTTCGATGATGTCCGCGTGCCAAAATCCGGCCGGCTGGGCGAAGAGAATGACGGCTGGTCGGTCGCGAAATATCTCCTCGAGTTCGAGCGCGGCGGCGGCTCGTCGGCCGGGCTGCAGGCCGGCCTCGCGCGGCTCAAACAGCATGTGTTCGCGACCGGGGCGGCCGAC
>JBGSOU010000534.1:0-2246 GCA_041739025.1 Hyphomonas sp. | reverse complement strand
CATGCTCGATCAGGTCTGCCGGCGCGCGCAGCGCGAGACGGCGCAGGCTGGCGCGGAAATTCGCCGCCTGGCGCACCCGGTCGCGCAGGTCTTCGCTGCCGATCTGCGTGCCGTCGGCAAGGATCAGCGTCTCGCCGCTGGTGCCTTCCTCGATCAGGTAGGCTTCCAGTTCGGCGTCATCCTTCACGTAACGCTCGGAGCGCCCGCGCGTGACCTTGTAGAGCGGCGGCTGGGCGATGTAGAGATAGCCGCGCTCGATGATCTCCGGCATCTGGCGATAGAAGAACGTCAGCAGCAGCGTCCGGATGTGCGCGCCGTCGACGTCAGCATCCGTCATGATGATGATCTTGTGATAGCGCAGCTTGTTGATGTCGAACTCGTCGCGCCCGATGCCCGCGCCGAGCGCCATGATCAGTGTACCGACCTGATCGGAGCCGAGCATCTTGTCGAAGCGCGCGCGCTCCACGTTGAGGATCTTGCCGCGCAGCGGAAGGATCGCCTGGTTGTCGCGGCTGCGGCCCTGCTTGGCGGAGCCGCCAGCGGAATCACCCTCGACGATGAAGATCTCGGATTTTGCCGGGTCCTTCTCCTGGCAGTCGGCCAGCTTGCCGGGCAGGGACGTGATGTCGAGCGCCGATTTGCGCCGCGTCAGTTCCCGCGCCTTGCGGGCTGCCTCGCGCGCGGCGGCCGCCTCGACGATCTTCTCCATGATCTGCATGGCTTTCTTCGGGTTCTCTTCGAACCACTCGCCGAGCTTCTCGCCGATCAGGCTTTCGACTACGGGGCGCACTTCGGAGGAGACCAGCTTGTCTTTCGTCTGTGAGCTGAACTTCGGGTCCGGCACCTTCACCGAGAGGACGCAGGTCAGGCCCTCGCGCGCATCATCGCCGGAGATTTCGACCTTCGACTTCTTCGCAATGCCGGTTTCGTTGGCATACTTGTTGATGATGCGCGTCAGCGCGCCGCGAAAGCCGGCAAGGTGGGTGCCGCCATCGCGCTGCGGGATGTTGTTGGTGAAGCAGAGCACGGATTCGTGGTAGCTGTCGGTCCATTCAAGGGCCGCTTCCACGGTGATGCCGTCCTTCTCGCCGATCACGTAGACCGGCTCGCCGATCAGCGACTGTTTCTGCCGGTCGATGTGCTGGACGAAGGCTTTCACGCCGCCTTCGTATTGCAGGATGATTTCGTACGGCTCGGCGTCGCGTTCGTCGCGGAAGATGATCTTCACGCCGGAGTTCAGGAAGGCGAGCTCGCGCAGACGGTGTTCGAGCGTCTTGCGGTCGTAGTCGGTCATCGTGAAAGTCGAGGTTGATGCCAGGAAGCGCACCGCCGTGCCGGTGTACATCTTGCCGTTCTCGCGCTTCGGCGAGGGGCCGCGCTTGACCAGCGGGGCTTCGACGCGCCCGCCTTCAACGAAGCGCACGAAGTGCTCGAAGCCTTCGCGGTGGATCGTCAGGTCCAGCCAGTCGGACAGCGCGTTGACCACCGAGACGCCGACGCCGTGCAGGCCGCCGGAGACCTTGTAGGAGTTCTGGTCGAACTTTCCGCCCGCGTGCAGCTGGGTCATGATGACCTCGGCCGCCGAAACGCCCTCGCCGGCGTGCAGGCCGACCGGGATGCCGCGCCCGTTATCGGTGATCTCGGCCGAGCCATCGGGAAACAGCGTCACGGTCACGCGGTCGGCATGGCCGGCCAGGGCCTCGTCGATCGCGTTGTCGACGACTTCGTAGATCATGTGATGCAGGCCGGAGCCGTCATCGGTATCGCCGATATACATGCCGGGACGTTTGCGCACCGCATCGAGGCCTTTCAGGACCTTGATGGAGTCTGCGCCATAGTCGCCTTCGCCCGTTTCGGGGCTTTCGGGGATCGTGTCATCCGCCATGTGGAAATTCTTTCTCGGTGATTCTCGCAACAGTCCGGAATTATAGAAGGTTTACCCCTCCAAGGGAACGTCCCGGGGGGTTATTTCGCAGTGGCGAAAGCGCATAAAAAAACCCCGCCAAAACAAGGTGCTTTGGCGGGGTTTTCAGCTGAATTGCACGGGGTCTAGTCGAACCCGCCAGGCGGCTTGCGGTTTGCCGGTTTTGCGCCCGGTTTTCCGCCCTTGGAGAAGCCGGTCTTTCCCTTGAAGCCGGTCTTGGCACGGGGTCCGCCGGCCGCCGGTTTCGGGCGGGGCTTGCCGCCTTTGGACGGCTTGGCGCGGTCGTCCTGCACATAGTCCACCGGCGAGAAGGCGCGCGGCG
>JBGSOU010000513.1:0-3257 GCA_041739025.1 Hyphomonas sp. | reverse complement strand
GCCATGCTCGGCCCGCAGGAATTCGAGATCGTGCGGCGCAAAATCGATCACCAGCAGCGTGCCGCCCGGCGTCAGCACACGCGCCGCCTCGGCAATCGCGTCCCCCGGCGTGTCGAGGTAATGCAACACCTGGTGCACGATCACGAGATCGGCTGAAGCGTCGTTGAACGGCGCCGCCGTGACGTCACCAAACCGGACCCGGCTGTTGCTGACACCCGCCTGCTCCAGATTGGCCCGCGCGACGGTCAGCATGCGGTGGCTGAAATCGATGCCCTCGGCCTCCTTGGCCCGGGCGGCAAACAGCATCAGCATGCGCCCGGTGCCGGTTCCGAAATCGACGATCCGGCGGTAGGGGCCCGGACCGGCCAGCTCCAGGAGCGCCGCTTCGATGGCCTCATTGGGAAAATGCAGTGCGCGCACCGAGTCCCAGGTCTCCGCGATGCTGGAAAAGTAGGCCTCGGCAGAGGCCGCGCGGGCAAGGATGACGGCGCGCAGCTTGTCCCGGTCGGCCTGGAAGGCCGGCGCGTCATTGCTGATCTGCGAAAACAGCTGGTCGAGGAAGGCAAGCCCAGGTCCGGCCCGTACGGCGCGGTAGAACACGAACGCGCCTTCCGGCAGCCGCTCGGCCAGCCCTGCTTCTGACAGATTCTTCAGGTGATGTGACAGCCGGGGCTGGCTTTGTCCCAGCACCTGCACCAGTTCGCCGACCGAAAGGTCATTGCCGCGCAGCAGCGCCAACAGGCGCAGCCGCGTCGGCTCGCCCGCCGCTTTCAGCTTCTCAAGGAGGTCATCGAACTGCGTCATTCAAATCATATAAACATCCATTTATATGATTTGGCAACCGGCTTGTGACGCGGTTTCCGGTCACACACTTTCAACAGTGTGATGCAAAAGTTGCCTTCACACGATCCAGAATATCCTAACCGTTGAACCTTTTGGCGCCACTCACCATTTAGTTCGAGATCAAGCAGGACGTCCTCCCATGAAAATGCCCATTGGCGCGGCGCTTGCCTCGCTCGCCCTCACCGCTTGCGCCACCGCTCCCGCCGAGGGGGCCGGCGAAATGGCAGACCCGTATGAAGGCTTCAACCGCCAGATGTTCGCCTTCAACAACGGTGTCGACAAATACGCGATCGGCCCTGCCGCAACCGTGTACAAGACTGTCACACCCGAATTTGCCCGCGACCGGGTGACCGATTTTCTGCGCAACCTGAACAGCCCCGTGATTCTGGCGAACGATGTCCTGCAGGTCGAGCCAGCACGGGCGGGCACGACCTTTGCCCGGTTCGGCATCAACTCGACCGTCGGCATCCTCGGGCTCTGGGACGCCGCCGGGCATTTCGGGCTCGAACGCCATACCGAGGATTTCGGCCAGACCCTCGCGGTCTGGGGCGTCGAGAGCGGCCCCTTCCTGGTGCTGCCGGTGCTCGGCCCCGGCTCGCCCCGCGATTTCGTCGGCGATGGCGTCGATATGGCCTTCAACCCGCTCAACTATGCCGAGATCGACAATGACGAAGACACCCACACAGCCGTGCGGGGCGGCCTCAGCGTGGTGGGGGTCCTGAACACACGGGTCCGGCTGGATAACGAAATCGACACTTTGAATTCCCAACCTGAACCTTACATCGCCCTTCGCCGCCTTTATTCATCTCAGCGTCAGACTGCGATTGCTAATGGCAAGCTTGATGAAGCCGCCGAGTACGAAAACCTTCCGGATTTTGACGAACCCGAAGAATAGTCGGCGGTTGCCCCGAAAGAGGAGTATTCCCGTGAAACAGTTTATCCGAACGGCCCTTGCCGCGACGGCCCTGATGGCCAGCGCCGCCCCCGCATTCGCGGACGCCCGCACCGAAGCCTATGTCCAGAAGAATGCCGGCGAAGTGCTTAAGTCGCTGAACAATCCCGAGCTTTCGGC
Source organism: Hyphomonas sp. (assembly GCA_041739025.1). Lineage (GTDB taxonomy): Bacteria > Pseudomonadota > Alphaproteobacteria > Caulobacterales > Hyphomonadaceae > Hyphomonas. The sequence continues at coordinate 1,342 of JBGSOU010000513.1, read as the reverse complement.
GACCGAACGCACCGCGACGTTCAGCAAGTACATGGACACGTTCACCGATCTCGATGCGGTGTCCAATTTCGTGATCGGCAAATACAGCCGCCGCTTCACCGACGCCGAGCTCACCCGCTACCGTAAGGCCTTCCGCACCTATGCGCTGGCGGTGTACGAATTCCAGCTCGACAGCTACCGCGGCGAAACCGTGGTGGTGAAGAATTCGGTTGACCGGTCCGAGACCGACTCGATCGTCAACACCGTGATCAAGCGCAAGGACGGCAAGGACATGGATGTCCGCTGGCGCGTTCAGGGCAAGGATGGCGACTATCAGGTCATCGACGTCGCCTTGAACCTCGACGGCAACCTGATCTGGCTGGCGATCGAACAGCGCGCCCAGTTCATCGCCCTGCTCGACCGGTCGAACGGATCGGCAGATACGCTGATCAAGAAGATCGAGTCGATGACGGCCGAGCTGAAAGCCAAACCCCGCAGCTGATCCAGGATCAGCCCGGCAGGACAAAGGCCCGCCCCGGGATCATCGGGGCGGGCCTTTTTTTCAAGGCGATGCCGGCGCCGGAAGGCTGTAGGCGGCCGGTGCGCCCGGGCCGAGGTCGAAGCCGAAATAGAACCAGCCAACTGTGAGCACAATGCCGGTGAACAGGAGCCAGACCGAGTAGGGCAGCATCAGCGCGGTCAGGCTGCCGAGGCCGAAATCCTTCTGCCAGCGCTGGGCGAAGATCAGGATCAGCGGGAAATAAACCATCAGCGGCGTGATGATGTTGGTCGCCCCGTCCCCGACCCGGTAAGCGGCGGTGGCGCCTTCGGGGCTCACGCCAACCAGCATCAGCATCGGCACGAGTACGGGCGCGAGCAGCGCCCATTTCGCGCTGGCCGATCCGACAAACAGGTTCAGGAAGCCGGTGAACAGAACGATCAGGCCCAGCACCGCCGGCAAAGGCAGGCCGCTGGATTCGATGGCGCCTGCGCCGTGTACCGCCCCGATCAGTCCGAGGTTCGACCAGCCGAACATCGCCACGAAATGCGCCGCTGCAAAGGCGAGCACGAGATAATAGCCCATGTCCTTCATCGCCTCGGACATCATGCCCACGAGGTCGCGGTGGTTGTTGATGGTCCGCGCGGCCGCGCCGTAGGCCCAGCCCGCAAACAGGAACAGCAGGAAAAAGCCCGCCACCAGAGACTGGTAGAGCGGCGCGAGGTTGGCGTGCACGGAACAATCGCCCGCCGCCATCGCCTCCGGAAGGCAGGCCTCCTCATTGATCAGCGGCGTGCCCGGCCCGAAGGTCATGAACACCCAGAGCAGGACGACGCCCAGCGCCGCGAGGCCCGCGCGGCCGAG
>JBGSOU010000477.1:0-2705 GCA_041739025.1 Hyphomonas sp. | reverse complement strand
ATCGGCCGGCCGGTGCAGTTTGCCGGCGCGCAGGCGGACGAGGCGCTGGCGCAGGCGCGCTACGAAACGGCGCTGAAACGGCTCGGCTTCGAGACGATCCATCATGTGTACGAGCCGGTGGCGGCGGCCTTCTTCTATGCGCAGCGCCTGACGGAGCCGGCGACGATCCTGGTGGCGGACTTCGGCGGCGGCACCAGCGACTTCTCCATCATCCGGTTTGATCCCGGCGGCGGCAAGCTGCGGGCCGAGGCCCTGTCGCATGCGGGGATCGGGATTGCGGGCGATGCGTTCGACCAGAAGATCATCGAGCATGTCGTCGCGCCGCTGTTCGGCAAGGACTCGACCTTCCGGAGCGGCGACAAGACGTTGCCCATTCCGCTCGCCTATTACAGCCGGTTTGCGCAATGGAACCAGCTGTCGATCATGCGGCACACGAAGGATTATGCGGAGCTGGTGAAGCTGCTGCGGGTGGCGGATGAGCCGGAGCTGATCCAGGCTTTCATCACCTTTCTCGATGCCGATGCGAGCTACCTGCTCTACCGCGCGGTGGCGCAGCTGAAGATGCAGCTGTCGCACGCGCCGCACGGCCGGTTCGATCTGGATGTGGGCAAGCTGAAACTGAGCCGCACGATTGCGCGGGCGGAGTTCGACGGTTGGATCGGCGAGGATGTGCGCGCGATCCAGGCGCAGGTGGGCGAAGCGCTGAAGCGGGCGAACCTGAGCGAGGGAAAGATCGACCGCGTGTTCCTGACCGGCGGCACCTCCTATGTGCCGGCGCTGCGCGAGAGCTTCGAGGCGCGCTTCGGGGCGGCAAAGGTGGAGACCGGTGACCAGTTCGTCTCGATCGCCAACGGCCTCGCGCTGATCGCGCAGGAGGACGATGTCGAGCCGTGGCTGGCGAAGGGCGTGTAACGCGCAGACGGCGGCCGCCCTCCCGGCGGAGCAGAATTTGATCCGTGCGCCACGTCTTGCGACCTCGCGGGGGCGCCGCGAGGCGGGGTGGGTCTGGTTTCTTGTCATCCCGGCGAAAGCCGGGATCGCAAGCCTAGGAGGTGTTGGGTTCCCGGATGGCGCAGGCCCCCTCCGGCTCTTCGGGCCACCTCCCCCGCGTGCGGGGGAGGATAAGGGGGGTGCACGTCGCCTCGCTGAGGAATTCAGCCGGAAGGTCCGTGAACCAGACGGGGCTGTCGTAACGGGGTTTGGTCAGGGCGAAGGGGTTCGGTTTGACCTGCTCGACCTTGTCACCCCGGTGCACGATGCGCACGCCGCCCCACCAGGTGACGGCGATGAGGATGGAATTGAGGTTCTCGCGTTGCAGGCAGAGCCAGGCGCGTTTCAGCTGCCAGTAGAGCACCGGCCAGAAGAACGGGTGCACGGCATCGAAGAGATGCCGGAAGTGCACGTAGTTCCGTATGCTGAGGAAGGCGGACATGCGCGCAAGTATAGGCCCGGGTGATGTCCCGCCGGATTCGCGCGGGCGAAAAAATCCGGGCGTGTGTCAGCGCGGCGGCGGCAGGGGCCTGTTTTGCCGGGGTTTCCGGGTCCCGGCTTTCGCCGGAATGACCGGACATCCGGGCGCAATGGGGGCGGATTTGGTTGCACAAGGCGGAACTTGCGCACCGAAAACGTGGCCCGCGACGGACGGGAGTTCGCCAGATATCGACGTTCGCCGCTGACAATCGCCCCTAGGCCACGCGCAATGGCAATATTCATCCAGGCCATCCCCCTCAAGGGGGATGACCTGGACGGATATCTTGGCGAGACGTTCGAACACGATCCCGGTTCAACTGTCTTCTTCCCGTGCCACCGAAAACCAAACCAACGAGGTTAGACCCCTATGCGCGCATTGATCGTTTCAGCATTCATGGCAGCTTTGGCGATTGCGCCGCTTTCAGCATCCGCCCAGACTTATGAACAGGCGGCTGCATCGGGCGTATCGCCTGCGACAGGCGGCGAGATGCTGGATTGCGCCTTCTATTGGAAAGCTTGGGCCCAAAGCCTGAATCCAAACCATTATGGCGAAGGCTCAGGCATCTGGGATCCGAGTTGGATCGAGACGCTGAACCCAGCCATTCGCCTGCCTGCCGCAGAGCAGACGGCTGAGTACTGGTTCCTGCAGGCGCAGGCCGATTATGAAAAGCATGATGACCGGGCCGCGTACGATCAACGTCTGTCAGATGCGCCCGGCTATGATGTTGAAGCGCTCGACGAACGCAAATTCATGCGGCTTCTCGGGGAATGTGCCCGGCCGGAGTGACCGGCGCTGACGCGGCTTTGACACGGCGCCTGCGCGCGCCGGATTTTGGCCTGCGGCGTTTGCCTGAACCTAGGCCTTTGCCGCTGGCAGGGTTGCATCCGGAGCGCGGGCGTAGACGGGGACCGGGAGGTGTTTGCCGGGGTCGAAGAGGCCCGCCTTGATCGCAGCGGTCACGGCGCTTGGCCGCAGGGGCCGGAGGTCGAGCTTCCCGGCGAGGTCGCCCAGCGCTTCAGGGCCATCCATGAAGACGGGGGCGTGGAAGCCGGTGAGCATGGGCAGAAGCTCCGTGAGCGGAACTTCCATCACCTCGGCGATCCCCTCCCCTTCGGAGATGCCCTGCACCCACCAGGTCTGGTCCGGCGGGCGGCGCTGGGCAGCGAGGCAGCCGAGGGCGGGGCCTTCGAAACCGGCCGGGATGGCGGCTTCGAGACTGGTCACGCCGATGGCG
>JBGSOU010000471.1:0-4832 GCA_041739025.1 Hyphomonas sp. | reverse complement strand
CTTTGCGGGCTGAAGCCCTGGGCCGCCGCTGCAGACGGCAGGAACGCCACAACCTCGACCTCCCTCACGCCCCAGCGCTGAAGCCCCCAGGCGAGATCTGCGGCGAGCTGGGTGCGAACCTCGCCCATGTCTGCGGACTCCGCGGCAAAGGCGACAGGCGGAAGGTCCGCCTTCGGAGGATCCACGCGGACGGACCAATCCGGGAAATTGCGCGACAGCCCCTCCTCCAGCCGCCGGAAGGCCGGCAGGCTGACGCCCGGCGTCGGCGCCGCCGAAAACACGGCACGGCGCATTGCCGGGTCGATATCCGCAGCCGCCAGTTCATAGGGAAACGCGGCGCGCAGCTCCCGCTCGGTGCGCCGTTCGGCGGCAAGGGCCTCAAGCTGCGCCGTCTGGGCCCGCATCGGCGCCCCAAAGGACGATTCCGCCACCGCCGCCAGGCGCGCCGATTCCGACCCGATATCGTCGTCAACGATCAGCTGGTCGACGACCACCGTCACCTGCCGGCGGAACCGCTCTGACAACTGCGCCGAGAGACCGGCCTCGGCGCCCGGAACGCGCTCCGGCGTCAGCACGGTCGCGCGCACCTTGATACGGCTTGGCCCTGAACGCGGAAACGAAACGTCGAAATCCGTAACCCGCGCCTCGGCATCATCGAAGGGCTCGAGCAGCATGTCGCGGGCTACATCGCGCACGCGCGCCTCATAGGCAATGTCGCGCAGGGCAAGCCCCAGCGGAATCGACAGCGCGACAAAGACGCTGACAATCAACGCGTTCTGCCAGGCTGTATGGCGCGGGCTGTGTCGCTCGCCGAACCCGTAGAAGCGGGACAGGACCGTCACCATCAAGGCAATCGCGAGCAGGTTGGTCATGAACAGGAAGAAGGCGCCGCCTGCGATCTGGAACTGCGCGGTGGCGAGGCCAAATCCTGTCACGGCCAGCGGCGGCATCAGCGCCGTGGCAATCGCCACACCGACAATCGTTTCGCCCTTGCGGTGGATGACGGCGTAACCGCCTGCAAGGCCGGAGAAGATCGCCACCAGGAGATCGAAGAAGTTGGGCCGGGCGCGGGCCAGGATCTCGCTTGTAATCTCCGTAAGCGGAGAAAAGAACACGATCAGGAAAGCCGTCACCAGGGCGACGAGCGTACCCACCGCGAGCGAGACCACCGCCTGACGCAGCGCCGCCAGCTCCAGGATCGCGAGTGAAAAACCCATCAGCATGATCGGCCCCATCAAGGGCGAGATCAACATGGCGCCGATGATGACGGCGGGCGACGACAGCAGGAGGCCAAGGATCGCGATGCCGCACGACATCACGTTCATGAAAATGTAGCGTCCCGACAGGGCGCCCTCTTCGTGAACGTGCGCCACCACCTCTTCGTGCTGGATCTGCCGTATGCCACGCCACCGCGCGACCTTGAGGCGCCGTCGCCATTCAGGCAGGCGCGGGCGGCGGGCGGTCTCCGTCGTGCTCATGTTGCCTCTCCTGAAAGCAATGAAACCGGGCCGTCCGGCAAAACGCCGGATGGCGCGCGCGTCTCCTTAGCACAGGCGCCCGGCGCTGGCGTCAGTTGCCGCCTTCAATCAGCCGGCGGGCAATGACCATTGCCTGCACCTCGCCGGCGCCCTCGAAAATGTTGAGGATCCGGGCGTCCTGCAGGACGCGGCTGATCGGATATTCAAGCGCGAAGCCATTGCCGCCATGGATCTGCACGCTGTTGTCAGCCGCCGCCCAGGCGACACGGGCTGCGAGCAGTTTCGCCATGCCGGCCTCGAGGTCGCAGCGTTTGCCATCATCCTTCTGGCGCGCCGAATAATAGGTCAACTGGCGCACACCCATGAGTTCGGCGGCCATCATCACCAGCTTGTTCGATACACGCGGGAAGCTGAAGATGGGCTGGCCAAACTGGTTGCGATCCAGCGCGTAGCGAAGGCCGATCTCGAACGCATTCTGGGCAACCCCGACCGCACGGGCCGCCGTCTGGATGCGGGCGCTTTCGAATGTTGCCATCAGGTGCTTGAAGCCCTGCCCTTCGACACCGCCCAGCAGGTTTTCGGCCTTCACCTTGAACCCGTCAAAGCCGATCTCGTATTCCTTCATGCCCCGGTAACCGAGCACTTCGATTTCGCCGCCGGTCATGCCGTCAGCCGGGAACGGCTCGGCATCTGTGCCACGCGGCTTCTCGGCCAGCAGCATCGACAGTCCGGAGAAATTGTTTGTGGCCGGATCGGTGCGGGCAAGCAGCGTCATCAGGTCGGCGCGCACGGGGTGCGTGATCCAGGTCTTGTTGCCGGTCACGACATAGTCCTGTCCGTCTGCGGACTTTACCGCGCGGGTGCGCAGGGAGCCGAGGTCGGAACCCGTGTTGGGCTCGGTAAAGACAGCGGTGGGAAGGATTTCGCCGGACGCAATGGCAGGCAGCCATTTGGCTTTCTGTTCCGGCGTGCCGCCAATCAGGATCAGCTCTGCCGCAATCTCCGACCGCGTGCCGAGTGAGCCAGTGCCGATATAGCCGCGCGACAACTCTTCCGAGACCACGCACATCGCCGTCTTGCCCATGCCGAGGCCGCCGAACTCCTCGGGGATCGTCAGGCCGAACACGCCGAGCTCGGCCATTTCGTTGACCACATCCATCGGGATGTAGTCGTTGCGCAGGTGCCAGCCATGCGCGACCGGCTTGATGCGGGTGGCGGCAAATTTCGCGAATTGCTCGCGGACCATTTCCATCGTCTCGTCGAGACCGGTCCGCTCTACCGTGTGGCGCGACAACGCATCCGGCAGGAAGGCTGCGGCAGCGGCCATCACTTCAGGCGTCTTGCCTTCGGCAATGAACCGTTGGATCGGCGCCGCATTCAGCAGCTGGATGTCTGCCGGCGAACAGCCAAGATCCGCCGGGCGAACCATCTCGCCCTGATTCATCGGAATCCCGCCGATCAGCTGGGCACAGTATTCGCCAAACAGGACCTGGCAGAGCAAGGCCTCGACCTCGCCGAACTGGCCGTCGGATTCGAGGCGCGTGGCCCAGCCAGCGGTCTGGCGCAGGGTTTCAAGATAGGTCGCAACCCAGGACAGGCCGTGGGCCCGGTGCTGGTGGCGTTCGAAGGCGGCGCGGTCGGGCTTGCCGTCGGGCAATGACAGGCTCTGGCGGGCGGCGCGCGACGCGGCGGTCACATAGGTCTCGATGGCGGCGACGGCTTCCGTCATCGCGCTGGTCAGGCCAGTCATGCTGATGGTGGTCTTTTCCTGCACGATGCTGGCGCTCATGAGCCGCTCCCTCTGGTGTTTTTCATACGGTTTGATTGCGCGTGATTATAAGTCCCGCGCGGCGGCTGGCGAGTCTCGATTTGTGCGGCGCAACAACGCTGCCCCCATCCGCCCGGGCACGCCAGGAATTGTTAACCGTCCGGTTACCCCCGTTAACCAGCTGCGGCTTGATTAGGGTCTCGTTAACCTTCAGAAAGTTAACAGATTATTGGTGCGAGAAGCCCTATTTCCCCAATCTTTGCAAAGTGTCTTTAAGGAGCCGCCTGCCGGATGAACCCCTATTCACGTTTCAGGCTTGTCTCGAATACCGCCGCCACCGCACTCGTGGCCGCCACCTTGTGCGGCGTCTGGCCGGTCGCCTCCAACATGCTGGCCACCGCCACGGGCGGTCTGACCCCGGTCTACTGGGCGTCTGTCGGCGGCATCGCGGCGCTCGTGGTCATCGGATCCCTGATGCTGACCGAATGGGTCCTGCCGCTGGTCTTCCAGATTGGTTTCCTGCGCCGCATGGTGCTTGGCCGTGCCTTTGCCGAGGGCACCTGGCTGCAAGCCGAACGCGGCCCTTCGGGAAGTGAACGCCTCACCATTGTCCGGGTGCGCCCGTCCGGGTTCGGCTTCAACCTGTCCGCCTACAGCCTCAACCAGGACGGCGACATCGAAGGCACACGGATCATTGAATATTCGAAACTAGATGGCCCGGTGCTGAGCTATGTCTTCCGCAACCTGATGCCGGATGGTGCCGGCAGCCAGGCCCAGGGCGCCAATGAACTGATGTTTGAAAATACCCGCGGCGCACCGAAGGCCTATGCCGGATATGGCCAGGCGGCCGGCTCGACCCGCAAGTTCCAGATCGAAGGCGTGAAGCTCACCAAATGGTCCGAGCGCCGCCGTCTGCGCAAACTGGACCAGCGGGGCGAGATCGTCGGCAAATACTGGAGCCTGTTCTTTGGCGCAGTGACAGACAGCGCCGCCGATTATGAGGCGCCGAAAGTGCACCGTCCGGTGGTCTTCGAGACGGCGCAGCCTGCCTTTGTCGAACGCCGCAACCCGGACAACGCCCCGGCCGCCGAGGGATCGGTGATCGCCCGCCGGCGCGCGAGCGACTGGCGCACCGAAGACGCAACACCCACCGCCGACCGGATCCGCGCGCGCATGCTGGCCGGGGCCGCCGAGTCCGAATCCGAAGATCTGTACGAGGAGGATCCGGAAGACGAAGACGTCATCGATGCCGACGCCGATGACGCAGACCTCATCGATGAAGAAGATGAGGTGATGTTCGAGGACGATGACGAAGACATCGCTGATGAAGACGACGAAACCGGCTCCGACATCGAAGACGAAGAGGAAATCGGCCTCGAGGAAGACTATGACGACGACGCCGAAGCAGGTTCCGATGCCGACCTTTCCGGCGAAGACGCTGAAGCTGAGGAAACAGCCGATCTGGACGCCGACGGCGATGACGAACCCGGGGACCAGCCGGACGATGACGAACCCGTCCGCATCCGGCAGCGCTACGCTCGCCGCGCCTGAGCCCGACCCCTTGCGGCCCCTCCCCGGAGGGGCCG
>JBGSOU010000448.1:0-12155 GCA_041739025.1 Hyphomonas sp. | reverse complement strand
CGAGGGGCATGGCGGCTGGTGGTTGTTCAGCGGCGATGGCGGGCGCGGGCGGGGATTCGGCGGGCGTGGCACACGCAGCGAGGGCGAGCGCGCTCAGCGCGGCGGTGAGTTTATGGTTCATGGCGCGGGTCCCCGGTTGCGATGACGGGGACGGTAGCGGGATCGCAGGACGAGACAAGTGGGGCGCGGCCACCTGAGAGAAGGTCCCGGGTCAATCGGCTGCTGCGCAGCCTTTGCCCGGGATGACGGATTCTATCGAGCGAACTTCTTGAACTTGAGGCGCTTCGGGTTGACCGAGTCTTCGCCGAGGCGGCGTTTCTTGTCTTGGAGGTAGGACGAGAAATCGCCCTCGAACCATTCGACATGGCTGTCGCCTTCGAAGGCGAGGATGTGGGTGGCCATGCGGTCAAGGAACCAGCGATCGTGCGAGATGACCACGACGCAGCCGGGGAAATTGTCGAGGCCTTCTTCGAGGGCCTGCAGGGTTTCCACGTCGAGGTCGTTGGTTGGTTCGTCAAGCAGGAGTAGGTTGTGGCTGCCCTTCAGCATCTTGGCGAGGTGGACGCGGTTGCGCTCACCGCCGGACAGGATGCCGACTTTCTTCTGCTGGTCGGTGCCCTTGAAGTTGAAGGCGCCGACATAGGCGCGCGACATGACGGTGACGCCGCCAAGGTCGATGACATCGGTGCCGCCGGAAATTTCTTCCCAGACGTTCTTGTTCGGGTCGAGCTTGTCGCGGCTCTGGTCCACGTAGCCGATCTTCACCGTCTCGCCGACGCGCATGGCGCCCTTGTCCGGCTGTTCCTGGCCGAGGATCATCTTGAACAGGGTCGACTTGCCGGCGCCGTTCGGACCGATGACGCCGACGATGCCGCCGGGGGGCAACTTGAAGGAGAGGTTCTCGATCAGCACGTTGTCGCCGAACGCCTTCGATAGGTTTTCCGCTTCCAGCACGACGCCGCCGAGGCGCGGGCCGGGGGGAATGCGGATCTGCGAGGTCATGACCTGCTCGCGCTCCGCTTCAGACGCCATCTTCTCGTAGGCATTGATACGGGCCTTGGATTTGGCCTGACGGGCTTTCTGGCCCGAGCGGACCCATTCGAGTTCCTTGGCGAGGGTGCGTTTGCGGCCGACATCTTCGCGCGCCTCCTGCTCCATGCGCTTGGCCTTTTGCTCGACCCAGCTCGAATAGTTGCCCTGGAAAGGCACGCCGCGGCCGCGGTCGAGTTCGAGGATCCAGTCGGTGATGTCGTCGAGGAAGTAGCGGTCGTGCGTGACGAGGATCACGCAGCCCGGGAAATTGATCAGGTAGTTCTGGAGCCAGGCAACGGTTTCGGCGTCGAGGTGGTTGGTCGGTTCGTCCATCAGGATCATGTCGGGCTTCGACAGGAGCAGCTGGCAGATGGCGACGCGGCGCACCTCACCGCCCGACAGGGTGGTGACGTCGGCGTCGTTTTCCGGGCAGCGCAGCGCGTTCATCGCCATTTCGATCTTCGAATCGATGTCCCAGGCATTGGCGGCGTCGATCTTCTCCTGAAGCGCCGTCATCTCTTCCATGAGTTCGTCGGAATAATCCTCGCCGAGCTTTGCCGAGATGGCATTGAAGGCGTCGATCATCATCTTTTCCGGGCAGGACGCGGCGATGTTGTCGAACACGTTCTTGGTGGGGTCGAGCTTCGGCTCCTGTGGCAGGTAGCCGACCTTGATGCCTTCAGCCGCCCAGGCCTCGCCGACAAAGTCCTTGTCGACGCCCGCCATGATGCGCAGCAGGGTCGATTTACCCGATCCGTTGACGCCGACCACACCGATCTTGGCGTCCGGCAGGAAGTTCAAGTGGATGTTTTCAAACACCTTCTTGCCGCCAGGATAGGCCTTGGTGAGACCCTGCATGTGAAAGACGAATTGGGGACCGGCCATGGGCGGAGCTTCCTTCGGGACTATGGGAATGAGATCAGCGCGCGATGTGACGCGCCGCGCGGCGAAGATCAAGCTTTAAGCGCTGGAACCCGTCAGGGCGCCGGAGCGAAGCCGTCTTGCAGGGTGCCGGCGGCCACGAGGCCCTGGAGGTAGTCCCGGTCATGGGCCGGCAGCACGGTGAGGGCTGGGCTGGATTGCATCAGGTCGTGCAGCGCCCGCAGCTGGGCCCGGACATTGGTGCGCACTTCAGGCGGCTTGAAGAACAACAGATTGAGCAGCAGCGGGCGGGTCGTGAGGTCATCAATGTTGCGCATTGTCCAGGCGATGTCGCCGATGAACAGGAACTCGGCCCCGTCGGCGCGCTGGACGTAGATGACTTCCGAGCCGGGCGAATGGCCGGACATCGCCGCGACCACCACACCGGGCGCGATGCGCACGGGCCGTGTCAGGTCGAGCGCCGGCACGGCGAGGATGTCGCTGGAGAGCTCGCCGCTGCGAGTGAACGGCGCCAGGGCGCTGCGCTGGGTTTCGGTGAGCGCCAGCCGCGGGGCAATGCTGGCGGGATCGGGGTGGCGGGCAACGCCCATCACATGGTCGAGATGCTCATGCGTCAGCAGGATCTTGTCGGCGCGGGTCATCGCCGCCAGCAGGGCTTCATGGGCGACGGGGTCGAATCCGGCATTGGCGGTCTGGCGCATTTCGTCCATCGTTTCGGCATCAACCGCCGTATCGATGATGATGGTGCGGCCCGGCCAGATCAGCTGGAACGCATTGAAAGACATCGCCACAGGCGGCGCGAGCCGCCCAGCCTGAACCGCGAAGCTGGGGAAACTGTCGTGGCCAATCTCAAGCCAACCGATCTGCTCCGGGCCCTGCCCCTGATCCTCCGCCACAAGGGCGCGCCATGTTGCAATGTCCATCACACCGGACGCCTCAGCCGGCGCCCTCGCTCCGGAAGCGAGCAGCCACCAGCCTGCGCCCAGCACGATGGCCAACAGGGCTACGGCCCCGATCAGGATATTGCGTATCATGGCACCCTCCGTTGGCCAGCTTTTGCCGTGCCTCGCTTCAGCCCCTATCACAGCATGGCGCCTGCAGCGAAGGGAAGCAAAATCACGATTTCAGCCTGCAAGCCTGCACAAGGTGACAGCAGCAGAATCGCCGCTACTGTTGCACGATGACCCGAGCCCTTGCCATTGTTGCCGCCGCATTCGCCGCGCTGACAGCCTGCGCCGGCACGCCTGCACCGGCCCTTTCAGACCAGGAAACGATGACGCAAAAGTCCGAACTGACCCTTGAACGCCTGTTTGCATCTCCCTCGCTTTCGGGGCCCACGGCGCGCGCGGTGAAGTTTTCACCGGACGGCAAGCGCGTGACCTTTCTCAGGCCCCGTGCCGGAGACCAGAGCCGGTTTGACCTTTGGCAGTTCGACGTGGCGGGCGGCCAGACTTCGATGCTGGTTGATTCCCTGCTGGTTGACCCCGAAGGCACCGAACTTGCCGAAGCTGAAAAAGCGCTGCGTGAACGCAAGCGCATCGCCGGAACGCGCGGCATTGCGGAATATGACTGGGGCACGGCGGACACTATTCTTGTACCGTCAGGCGGCGACCTGCATCTCGTCACGCTGGGCGGCAACGCGCCCGAGGTGCGCCGGCTAACGCAAACTGATGCTTACGAGTATGACGCGCGCGTCTCGCCCAAGGGCAATCATGTCAGCTTCATCCGCGACGGCGCGCTTTACGTCATCACGCTGGCGACGGGAGAAGAACGCCGGGTCTCGCCCGAAGCCGAACCGGACAAGGCGATCAGCTATGGCGTGGCCGAGTTCGTGGCTCAGGAAGAAATGCACCGGTTCACCGGCTACTGGTGGAGCCCGGACGAGCGCTACATCGCCTACACACGCGTGGACGAGAGCGGTGTGGACATCATCCCGCGCTTCGACATCGCCGCCGACAAGGTGACCGTGATCGAGCAACGCTATCCGCGCGCGGGGCGGCCGAATGCGGTCGTGGACCTGTTCGTTCAGGCGCTTGCGGGTGGCCACCCTGCTCCGGTCAACTGGCGCAAGGACGATTGGGGCCCCGCCCCGGACCAGTATCTGACGCGGGTGAACTGGTCCGATGGCTGGCTGCACCTGCAATCTGTGAACAGGTCCCAGACGATGATCGCCTACCAGCGCGCGTCCGCTGCGGAAGACTGGACACCTGCGGAATACGAAACCGAAACGCAGCCGCACTGGGTCAACATTGGCGAACTCCACGTCGCCACCCCGGACAACGCGGTCACGACCCGCTCCACTGAAGTCTCCGGTTTCAAGCAGCTGATTGCGGCAACCACTGGCGGCGAGACCGTGATCGGCGGATACGGATGGGCTGTGGACGAATTGAAACTCGCACTTGGGCCCGAGCAGACCCTGTATTTCACGGGCTTCAAGGACGCGCCTTTGGAAAAACACCTCTACCGTGTGCCAATCAGCGGCATCGAGGGCGACCTGGTGCGCATCACTGAACCCGGCAAGACGTGGACCGTGACCGTAGCGCCCGATGGCCAATCCTTCGTCGGCACATCCTCCTCTCCCACCCAGCCGCCGCAGACCGGCCTCTACCGGATCGACGGATCTCTCATTGCCTGGATCGAGGAGAACCGGCTGGACGAGGCTCATCCGTATGCGCCCTATCTGGAGGCGCACACGGTGCCCGAATTCGGCACGCTGAAAGCGGATGATGGGCAAACGCTGCACTACTCCATTCAGAAGCCGGAGGATTTTGACCCGTCAAAGCGGTATCCCGTGATCGTAGAAGTCTATGGCGGACCCGGCGTACAGACAGTGACGCGGGATTGGGGACCGCTGACGGATGTGTTCTACACGGCGCAGGGTTTCATCGTGTTCCGGATGGACAATCGTGGCTCTGCCAACCGCGGCAAGGCCTTCGAGGACGTGATCCATCGCAACATGGGCGACGCCGAAGTGCGCGACCAGCTCAAGGGCGTCGAGTGGCTGAAATCGCAGCCCTTTGTCGATACCGAACGGATCACCATACAGGGCTGGAGCTATGGCGGCTACATGACGCTGAAGACGATCCTCGCCGCACCACCGGGTACATTTGCGGCGGCCGTTGCGGGCGCGCCAGTGACCGACTGGAGTCTCTACGACACGTTCTATACCGAGCGCTACATGGGCACGCCCCAAACCAATCCGGACGGATACCTGAAGAGCAGCGTGTTTCCGGACCTCGGCAAACTTTCAACGCCTCTGCTGCTGGTACACGGCATGGCTGATGACAACGTGACCTTCGACAATACGACACGCCTGATGGCGGCGCTTCAGGAACTGGGCAAGCCCTTCGAGGTGATGACCTATCCGGGCCAGCGCCACGGCATCCGCGGCGAAGCGCTGCAGGTACACCTGATGCGTACACGGATGGCGTTCCTGGAGCGCCACATGACAATGGAGACCAAGTGATGCCAGCCTTCCAGCCGACCGCCGCACAGTTCCGTGCGTTTCGCGATGACCCGCATGACGGGCCGGTTGTGCAGGTCAACCTCCTGAAATTCCGCCTCAAGGCCGAGTATCCGCCGGACGCTGCCGAGCACGGCCAGGACATCAGTGGCCGCGAGGCCTATGCGCGCTATTCGGACGCTTTTACAGCGGCGATGGCAGAAGTTGGCGGGGTGACGCTGCTGCTGGGCGATACCGAACGCTACTTCATTGGCGGCGGCGATTGGGACGGTGTGCTGGTGAACCAGTTCCCCAACCGGCAGGCGTTCATCGCCACACTGAACCACAAGAACTACAAGGACATGTCGCGCCACCGCGAAGCCGGGCTGCTATGCCAGGAGCTGATCGTGACGCGGCCGACCTGGGCGGGAGGAAAGAAAGCATGAGTGGATACGAAATCTACGGGGCACTGGGTTCACCCTATTCTCTGAAAGTGCGCGCGGCGCTGCGGGCCAAGCGGCTCACGCATACCTGGACGGGCATGACGATGCAGGACCGCGAACGGGTGATGCCAAACGTCAAGGCGCAGGTGATCCCGGTGATCCGCACGCCGGACGGAAACTGGACGAACGACTCCACGCCCTTCCTGCTCGGACTGGAACGCGAAGGCCGCGCGCTGGTGCCGTCGGATCCGAAGCTGCGGTTTGTCTGCCTGCTGATCGAGGACATGGCGGACGAATGGTTCATGAAAGCGATGTTCCACTATCGCTGGGCCTATGCCGAGGATGCCGAATGGTGCGCCAACTGGCTGATGTTCGACTCATTGCCCAATGCCGGACGCGCCAGCGTGGAAAAGGCGGCGGCAAACATCCGCGAGCGGCAGATCTCGCGCATGGCGTTGGTTGGCTGCACCCCGGAAACAGCGCCGATCATTGAAGCGAGCTGGAAGCGGACTTGCCGCAGCCTCGAAGAGATGGCGACCGGACCTGTGCGGTTCCTGTTCGGAGACCGCATTTCTCTGGCGGACATTGCGCTCTATGGCCAGTTGAAGGTCATGAGTGTCGACCCCACGCCGATGGCCTGGCTGCGCGCTGACGTGCCCTACCTGTATCGCTGGCTCGATCTGGCTGACGATGCGAGTGGCCTTGAAGGCGACTGGCTTGAGCCGGATGCGGCGATGGCATCGGGGCCTATCAAGGCGCTTCTGGCCCAGGCGGGCGACACCTACCTGCCCTTCCTGAAGGCCAATGCCGGCGCGCTGCTCGCCGGCAATGAGACGTTTGAAGTGATGCTGGAGGGCCAGCCCTATGCGCAGGGCGTCTTCAAGTATCAGGTGAAATGCCTTGAAACCCTGCGGGCGGGGTGGAACGCGCTGGGCGCAGATGATAGACAGGTCATCCGTGCGCTGATTGGCGAGGAGGCCGGAATTCTTGACTGACACGTATTCTCCGATTTCCCGGCTGTTGCATCATCGCACGCAACGCCTTCGCAAGGGCGAACCGGTTGCCTTGCCGATCATCGCCTCGTCCACCTTCGAACAACCCGGCGATCCCGACGGCACGCATTTCTATGGCCGCAACGGCAATCCGACGGTCGAGGCAGTCGAGGCCGAGATCAGCCTGATCGAAGACGCCGATACCGTGCTGTTTCCCTCCGGCATGGCGGCAATTGCGTCGGTATTCTACGCCCACCTGAAGCCGGGGGACTGCGTACTCGTGCATTCCGACGGTTATTACAACGCGCGCGGCCTCCTCGCGGACCAGTTTGCGACGCGCGGCGTTGAGGTGCGCACGGTGGCGACTTCGGCGTTCGCTGAAGCAATCTTTGCCGGGGTCAAGCTGGCTCTGATCGAGACGCCCTCGAACCCGGGCCTGGATGTGTGCGACATTGCCGCCATCGCCGCGCGCGCCAAGGCGTCCGGCACGATCCTCGTCGCCGACAACACGACGGCCACGCCGCTGTGCCAGCGCCCGCTTGATCTGGGGGCGGACCTGTCGATCATGGCTGATACCAAGGCGATGGCAGGCCATTCGGATATCCTCGCCGGGCATGTTGCCAGCCGCAATCCAGACCTGCTGGCGCCGGTGAAAACCTGGCGGCGGCTGGCGGGCGCCATTGTCAGCCCGTTTGATGCCTATCTGCTGCATCGGGGCCTCGAGACGCTGGAACTGCGGGTCAGCCGGGCGAATGCCAACGCAATGGCCATCGCGACGGCGCTGTCAGGCGACGCGCGGATCACGGGCCTTCGTTATCCGGGACTTGCAGGTGATCCGGCCCATCCGGTGGCGCGCCGCCAGATGAAGGGCTACGGCCCGATCGTCAGCTTCTGCCTCGCGGACCGGGCCAGCGCGGAAGCCTTCATCGCCCGCCACCCATTGCTGGCCGCCGCCACCAGCTTTGGCGGCGTTCATTCCAGCGCCGAATGCCGGATACGCTGGGGCGATGCGGTGCCGGACGGATTCATCCGCTTCGCCTGCGGCATCGAGCCGGTCAGCGACCTGGTGGCCGCAACACTCGCAGCCCTTGACGTGACTTGAGACTTGGGGCCATGCGCACGCTTCATGACAGCCTCGTTACACTGGTATAGTGCTTGCAGCCGGGGCCGGGGAACCTGACCATGCGCCGATTGAGTATAGTTCTTTTCTTTGTGGTGGCCGCCGCTGCCGCCTACGCGTGGTTTGCGTTGCGTCAACCGCCCAAGCCAATGGAGATTTCGGAGCCTGTCCGGATTCACCAAGGCATTGTGGTGGGCGGGATCAATCGCGAAAATCCCGCGATCCGCGAGTTCAACGGCATTCCATACGCCACCGCCCAGCGCTGGAGCCCGCCCTCTGCACCGCCGCAATGGGGCGCCACATCGCGCGATGTGCGCGAGTTCGGCCCGGAATGTATCCAGCCGCGCTCGCGCTATGGCAGTTTTGTCAACCAGATCATCGACGGCATGGGCCTGTCCTATTTCGAAAAGGTCGCTGCCCGGATCGTGATCTCGGCGCAGCAGACCCCGCCGGAAGCGGAAGACTGCCTGTTCCTAAACGTGCGCACCGCCAACCTGAAGGGCGCCACGCCCCAGCCGGTCATGGTATGGCTGCATGGCGGCGCACACCAGTATGGCTCAGGGTCAACCGCGCTTTATCAGTCCAACGCGCTGGTTGAAAAAGGTGTTGTCCTCGTCACGATCAACTACCGGCTTGGCGCCTTCGGCTATCTCGCCCACCCGGCCCTGACCGAAGAAGCCGGCACGTCAGGCAATTACGGCCTGCTGGACCAGGCCGCTGCGCTGGCCTGGGTGCATGAAAACATTTCAGCCTTCGGCGGTGATCCGGCGAACGTCACGGTGTTTGGCGAAAGCGCCGGCGCACAGTCCATCACCGAGTTGATGGCGTTGCCAGCGGCCGACGGCCTGTTCCATAAGGTCATTCTCCAGAGCGGGGCCAGTACCGGCAACGTGCTGCATCTGAAGCGTGCGCCCTATGCCGGCGTGCTCTCGGCCGAGGAAGCCGGCGCGGATTTCCTGTCCACGCTCGCGCCACCCGCAGCGACTGCGAAAGACCTGCGCGCCATCCCCGCCGCCGCCATCATTTCACGCTCGGATGCACGCGCCGACCTCAACGGCTACTTCCTGCCCGTCGTCGATGGCCGAATCCTGCCGCGCACAATCGGCGCTGCGTTCAGGGACGGTGACGTGCCGCAGGTCGCGATGCTCGCCGGTTACAATGCCGATGAAGGATCCCTGTTCTATGAGGACTTCCAGTCCCCCACGATCCTCCGCCCACAAATCATCGGAACACTGCAAGAGCGGGAAAAGGCGCTGACCGAAGTGTTCGGGCTGAACCCGGCCAAGGCGCTGCAGGCGCTTTACGGCATGGACACCCTGGAGACCTGGGACAAGGGCGCGTCCGACATGCTAGGCGATGACCTGTTCGGCGTGCACATGCGCTTCGTGGGGCGCCAGAATGCCCAAAGCGGCGAACCAACTTTTCTTTACCATTTTACCCGCGTGCCGCCTTCGAAGAAGCAGACCATCGGCGCCTATCATGCGGCTGAACTTTCCTTCGTGTTCGATACTCACATCCGCGGCATGAAGATCACCGACTCCGACCGCAAGCTGACCGACCGGATGGGCAGTTACTGGACCAACTTCGCCCGCACGGGCAATCCGAACGGCACTGGTTTGCCGGAATGGCCGGCGATGACAGGCAACGACGACGTCTGGATGAAACTCGATGCGCAGCCGGAGCCCATCGAGGGCCTGCGCGCGCGCAAGCTCGACATTCTCGAGGAAGCCCTTCGCAACCGGATCGATGCCGTCGCAGGACCACCCCCGGAACCGCCACCTCCGCCGTCCCCCGGCGAAGGCGCAGCGGTTCCCGCTCTAGGCGGTGAGTAGGATCCGGCAAATACCGGTCAGACCGGCCAGATCGACCTCGTCGAACGCGTCATAATCCGTCGAGTCGACATCCAGCACGCCGGCCAGGGCCCCATCCGGCCGGAACACCGGCACGACGATTTCCGAGTTCGAGGCGGAATCGCAAGCGATGTGGCCGGGAAACTCATGCACATCCGGGACGATGATCGGCGCGCGCGTCGCGGCAACATGCCCGCACACCCCCTTGCCGAATGGAATGCGCAGGCACCCGAGCGTGCCCTGATATGGCCCGACCACCAGTTCGCCCGGCTTCAGTGGATCAACCAGGTAGAACCCGGTCCAGAAGAAGCGCGGCTTGAAGGCCAACGCCATGAGGCAGGCCGCGCTGGCATAGCGCGCGGTCTCGGACGTCTCCCCTGCCACCACGCTGACGATTTCTTCTGTGAGCTGCCTGTACGCCTCTGCCTTGTCCATATCCTGCCTCTGTCCGGTCACGCCCGGCCTGTACCGCCAGAACCTGCGGCACCGCAAGTGCCCGTTGAAGCGGCCTGCGACCTCTGAAATAGTCGGTGCAGCGCACGGTCGCGAAATGGCGAGGAGGGGCAGTCCCTGATGCACGGGTTGAGGACGCCGCTATGTGCGCTGGGCCTGTGCCTGCTGATGGCGTCTCCGGCGCACGCCCAGCTTGATGATCTCCCGGCTGCCGAGGCACTGCCCGCCTGGGATGAAACGGACACCCAAGCCAGCGAAGACTGGGAATTCGACAGCAATCTGGAAACAGACCTCGCCGCCGTCGATCGCGCCCATGCGGCATACCTTGCGGACCGCAACCTCCAATTGGAGCGCCCGGAACAGGAATTTGACCCGCCCGCACCAAAGCCGCCACCGAAATGGCTGCAGGCTTTCGGCGACTTCCTGCAGGCGCTGGGTCCGGTCTTCCAGTTCATCTTCTGGGCAGCGCTGGCGCTGGTGGGGGCAGGCATTCTCTATTTCCTGTTCGGCGAAGCGATCCGCCTGCGCTTCGGCGGCCGGGCCAAGCCGAAGGATAGGCCGCAGGACGACATCCTGCCAGACCTTCGGCCCGATGCGGCGGCGGCCCGCTCGTTGCTCGACGAGGCCGACGCATTGGCCCGCCAATGGCGCTTTGCCGAAGCGGTGCACCTCCTGCTGTTCCGTTCCATCGAGGACATCCAGGCCCGCCTCGAGGGTGGTGTTCCCGTTTCGCTGACCGCGCGGGAAATCTCCAGCCTTGGCCGCTTGCCGGACCGGGCGAAGCGAGCGCTCGGCCCGATCATCCAGGTGGTGGAGCGCAGTTTCTTTGGCGGACGTCCCGTCGATGCCGAAGGCTGGCGGGAAGCGCGCAGCAGCTATGAGACCTTTGCGTTCGGCGAGGGCTGGGCATGAGCGAAGCCGCGCCCGCCAGCTCGCCCTTCTCGGCGCGGATCGTTGCCGTGCTGATCACGGTGGCCGCCATCTCGTTTGGCGCCGTTCTGGTGATGGCGGGCTGGGCGCCGGAAATGCGCGACCGCAATACCGCCGGCGATCATCCGTACTCGACCTCCGCACTCGGCTATAACGGCTTCGTACGCCTGCTGGAATCGTCCGGCTATCCGGTGAAGGTCTCCCGGCTCGAATCCGATCTGGAGACGCGGGCCTGGGGCCTGATGATCGTCACCCTGCCCGCTTATGGCAGTGCATCGGACCTCGAAGCGCGCACCCTGTCCCCGACCACATTGCTGGTTCTGCCGAAATGGTCCGGTCGGACGGATCCGCTGAACCGCGCGCGCCAGGCCGACACGCGGCTACTCGAACCAGATGATCTGACCGGTCAGCTGGACAGCCTTTATCCGGATGCGGAAATCCTGCGCGTCAATGTTCCCGAGACGGTCGAAGCGCCGTTCGGCGCCGTCCCGATCCGTCCGGACGAGGCTTTGCAGCTCATCAAGCACGCCTCGCTTGAACCGTTGATCGAAGTCGAAGGTGGCGCATTGCTTGCCTATGATGCCGGGCGCAGCCTCTATGTCCTCAGCGATCCGGACATGATCAACACGTTTGGACTCGCGGCACGCGACAATGCCCGCTTCGCACTCCAGCTGGTCGATTTCCTGCGCTATGACGCCGATGAACCGATCCTGCTGGATGCGACGCTGCATGGCTTCCAGCGGTCCGAGAACCTTCTCAAGATGATGTTCAGCGCGCCCTATCTTGGCGTCACGCTCGTGGCGCTCGCCGCGGCCTTGTTGCTGGGCTGGTCTGCAACGATCCGCTTCGGTCCGCCGATGGTGGAAGCGCGGGCCATTGCGCTCGGCAAGCAGGCACTGGCCGACAATTCCGCAGGACTCGTTACGATGGCGCGGCGCGAGACCCGGATGGCGCCTGGCTTCCTGGCACTGGTGCGCCGCCGGCTCGCCCGCCAGATCGGCGCGCCGCGCT
>JBGSOU010000419.1:0-1678 GCA_041739025.1 Hyphomonas sp. | reverse complement strand
TCGCGGATGATCGCCATGCCGAGGTTGGTGCCGTTCTGGCCGCCGAACTCCTCCGGCAGCGCGTAGCGCAGGTGACCCGCCTTGTCGGCGCGCTTCTTGGCTTCGCGCAGCAGGGCTTCCCATTCCGGGCGCGGCAGGCCTTCATTGTCGAAATCGGTACGCGCCCATTCGCGGCGATGGTCAAAGAAGCGCTCATTGTCGTCCTGCGCCTGCAGCGGCTTGATCTCGTCCTCGATGAACTTGTCCAGCACGACGAGATAGTCGGCGATGTCCTGCGGAATGTTGAAATCCATGGCGTGTCTCCCGTTGGTGCGCGTGTCTGCAGTCACCATACGCCGGTCACGGTCCCCGGCAATTTGTGCCGCCGGGGCAAGCGGCGCGATGGCGTGCGGAAAGGGAACGAATCGTTCTCCAATAATCCCGAATTCAGCGTTCTGAACGCTTGACGAATTATTCAGCGTTCGATAGTCAGGCATTCAGGCCAAGTGCCTGACCACCGAATGCATCATCAACCTCGAACGACAAGGCACCCTCCCATGCTCCGTTCTGCCATTGCCGCCGCCGCTTTTGTGGCCTTCGCCGCCCCGGCGCTTGCCGCCAACTCCTACACCTTCGAGACCGCCAACCCGGTTTCCGAAAAACGCATCGTCGCCGAAAGCGTCGTCTGGTCCTGCGCCGGCACGACCTGCACCGCCGAACTCGACCGCAAGGCCCCGACCGTTCGCATCTGCAAGAAGATCGCGAAAGAAGTCGGTGAACTGACTGCGCTCCGCAACGCGAAAGCCGAACTCACGGCTGAAGAGCTCGCCGAGTGCAACACGGCTGCCAAGAAATAAGCTTCGGTCTCTTTCCAAGCCTCTCCTCGGGCCGCCAGGGTAATGCCTTGGCGGCCTTTTTTGTTGTGTGGAGCCCCGATCGGCATAGACTCGCATATCCAAGAAGCGAGGCCGCCGGGGAGGCAAGGACACGATGTCCATAGATAAAGTACGAACGCCGGACGAGCGCTTTGCCGGGCTGCCGGGGTATGGGTTTGCGCCAAACTATACCGACACCTTGCCCGGCTATCCGGGCTTGCGGGTCCACTATGTCGATGAAGGCCCCAGGGACGCGCGCCACACGTTTCTGTGCCTGCACGGCCAACCGACCTGGAGCTATCTTTACCGAAAGATGATTCCGGTTTTCCGGGAGACGGGCGCGCGGGTGATCGCGCCGGACTGGCTGGGGTTCGGCCGCTCGGACAAGCCGGTCGAGGACAGCGTGTACACGTTCGGTTTTCACCGGAACATGATGCTGGCCTTGATCCGGCAGCTGGACCTGAAGCAGATCACGCTGGTCGTGCAGGATTGGGGCGGCCTGCTCGGCCTGACCCTCCCCATGGAGATGCCGGAACGGTTCGAGCGCCTCATCGTGATGAACACAACCCTTGCCGTGGGCGCATCGCCCAGCCCGGGGTTCGACCAATGGAAGGCCTACGCGGGCAGCCAGCCCGACATGGATGTCAGCGCCCTGATGAAGCGCGGCACGCCGGTGCTGAGCGATGCAGAAGCGGCGGCCTATGGCGCGCCATTCCCGGACCTGACGTTCAAGGCGGGTGTGCGCCGCTTTCCAGAACTCGTGATGGTGGCGCCGGGCATGGAGGGCGTCGACATCTCGGCGCGCGCAGCCGCCTGGTGGACCT
>JBGSOU010000324.1:0-2742 GCA_041739025.1 Hyphomonas sp. | reverse complement strand
CGCCCTGACCATGGGCGACCCCGCCGGATGCGGGCCGGCCATCTCGGCCGCCGCCTGGTCGGCGCTGCGGCGTGATCCGGCGCTGGCCTTTTATCTGATCGGCGCGCCGCACCTCGTCTCCGGGGTGCCGGTCCGGATCATCAACTCTCCGGCCGATGCGGCGCGCGTTTTCGAAGACGCATTGCCCGTGCTTCCGCTCGAAGATGTGCCGGAAATTGCGCCGGGTGAGCCGAATGCATCAGCGGCGCCCGCGATTGTCCAGTCCATAGAGATCGCTGTGGCGGATGCGCTGGCGGGGCACGCCTCGGGCGTGGTGACCAATCCGATCAACAAGGCGCTGCTTTATTCCACCGGCTTCCGGTTTCCGGGGCATACGGAGTTTGTGGCGCACCTGTGCGAGGCAGCCGGACATGCGGCAAGCCCGGTCATGATGCTGACCGGCGGCGGCCTTCGGGTCGCGCTCGCTACCATCCACATGCCCTATGCCGCTGTACCCGCGGCATTGGGCGATGGCCGGCTGGAGCGGATAGCGCATGTGGTGCACACCGCGCTGGTGCGCGATTTCGGCATTGCCCGCCCGCGCATCGCCTTTTCAGGTCTCAACCCCCATGCCGGTGAAGACGGCACCATCGGGCGCGAAGAGGTGGACCTGATCAATCCGGCAGCAGATCGTCTGCAGGCGGAAGGTCTTTCCGTTTCACGGGCCCGGCCGGGCGATACCGTGTTTGCTGAAGCCCTATCAGGCACCTGGGACGCCGTGATCGCGATGACGCATGATCAGGGGCTGATTCCGGTCAAGACACTCGACTTCTGGGGCGGTGTGAATTCCACTCTCGGCCTCCCCATCGTGCGCACCAGTCCAGATCACGGCACAGCCTATGACGCCGCCGCCGCCGGCACCTGCCGGGCCGACAGCCTGATCGCGGCGCTCCGCCTCGCGGCGATCTTTGCCGCCAACCGAATGAAAACAAGAACATGACCGACGAACACCATCCGCTCACCGACGCGCCTGCGCGCAAATCCCTTGGCCAGCACTTCCTGTTCGACCCCTCGATCCTGAAGCGTGCGGCCAATGCGGCCGGCTCGCCCAAGGGCCGCACGGTCATCGAAGTCGGCCCAGGCCCGGGCGGCCTGACACGTGCCATCCTCAACGAGGATCCTGCCAAGCTGATCGTCGTTGAAACCGACCCGCGCTTTTCCGAGGCGCTGCTCGACTGGCCGGAAGCGAAAAGCGGCCAGATGATCGTGATTGCAAAGGATGCGCGCAAGGTGCGCTGGGAGCAGACGCTCGCCGACGCAGGTGCCGCGGGGCCGGCAATGATCATCGCGAACCTTCCGTATAATGTCGGCACGCCCCTGCTGGTCGACTGGCTGAAGGCGGGCGACTGGCGCGGCGAGATGGCGCTGATGTTCCAGCGGGAGGTCGCCGAGCGGATCTGCGCCAAGCCCGATACGGATGCCTACGGACGATTGGCGGTGCTGTCGCAGGCCGTCACGCGGCCTTACATTTCCTTTACATTGCCGCCCGGCGCGTTCCGGCCCCCGCCGAAAGTGGACAGCGCCGTTGCCGTGTTCGAGCCTCTGCCTCCCGAGAAGCGCTTTCAGCACATCGAATTGCTTGAACAGATCGCAGGTGCCGCCTTCGGACAGCGGCGCAAGATGCTGCGCGCGGCGCTGAAGCCCTTCGCAAAGAAACGCGGCATGAAGGCAGAGCTCTGGCTCGAAGACTGCGGCATTGACCCAACCGCACGCGCGGAGACGCTGACCCAGGCTGAGTTCCGCACGCTGGCTGAAAGTCTGGCTTGAGGCGCTTCACCTCGCGGCGCCTCAACGGTTTGCGGCGCGGCTTGCAGACCGCACCTATCCTTCCCCGAGCAGCATCCGCACATGACCTTCAAGGTCGAGCTGGCGCAGTCGCTTCAGGCGTTCGACCAGCAGGATACGCTTCAGACGCTGGTACGCGGCCTTCAGTTCGTCATTGACGATGACATAGTCATAGCGGCGCCAGTGCATGATCTCGCGCTTGGCATCTTCCATCCGGCGGTTGACGATTTCCGGCGTGGAGCCCGGACGGTTTGACAGGCGTTCCTCCAGCGCGACGATGCTGGGCGGAAGAATGAAGACCGAAACGACATCGTTCGGCATCTGGTCGTGCAGCGCATCTGCGCCCTGCCAGTCGACGTCGAACAGGACATCCTCGCCGGCCTCAAGCCGTGCGACGGTGTCGGCTTTCGGCGTGCCGTAATACTTGTCGAACACGTGCGCCCATTCGAGAAATTCGCGCCGTTCGATCATGTCGTGGAACTCGTCCGGCGTCTTGAAGAAATAATCCTTGCCGTCCACCTCATTCGGACGCGGCGGGCGCGTTGTCGCCGAGACCGACAGCTTCACGTCCGGGAACTCGTCCAGCAGCATCTTCGAAAGGGTCGTCTTTCCGGCGCCCGACGGGCTCGACAGGACCAGCATCACCCCGCGCCGGCGGCCATGGTCCTTCGGATGACCGCTATTCGACATTGGCTGATTGCTCCTTGAACTGGTCAATCACCCCTTTGAGGCCAAGCCCCGCATTCGTCAAATCTAGGCTCGCCGATTTCGAGCACAGCGTGTTGGCCTCGCGGTTCAGCTCCTGCGCCAGGAAATCCAACTTGCGGCCCGCCGGCGAGCCGGCTTTCAGCAGGTCCCGGCCAGACCTCACATGCGCGCCCAGCCGGTCGAGCTCTTCGCGCACATCGGCGCGGGCCG
>JBGSOU010000321.1:0-2084 GCA_041739025.1 Hyphomonas sp. | reverse complement strand
GGGGCTCGCCTCGGCCGGCGGCTCGGCTGCCACCGCCTCGCGCGGCTTGCCTACCGTCCCGGCGCCTTTCGCCGGCTTGCGCCCGTTCTCGCCTTCCGTCATCTCTCGAAACGCCCTGACCTCTTCCTGCCTCGGTTTGTCGCGCCGCTCCTGTCGGCGCCCCTCGCCACCAGAAATGCCGAGTTGTGCCGCTCAAAGGCAAGCCCTATCGTAACTGTCCCTTTGGATCGCGAGATCCCTGCCGCACTTTCTCTGCACGGTGAAAGGCCGTTCCCGACATATGTCCAAGAAGTCTGAGCAAGCGCGCTTCACCGCGCAGGAAGCCCTCCAGTTTCACCAGCAGGGCAAGCCCGGCAAGCTCGAGATCACGCCGACCAAGCCGCTGGCCACGCAACGGGACCTGTCCCTCGCCTATTCACCGGGCGTGGCCGTGCCGGTGCTGGCCATCGCCGACGATCCCCGCCTCGCCTACGACTACACCAACAAGGGCAACCTCGTGGCTGTCGTCTCCAACGGCACTGCCATTCTCGGCCTCGGCAATCTGGGTGCACTCGCCGCCAAGCCCGTGATGGAGGGCAAGGGCGCGCTGTTCAAGCGCTTCGCCGACATCGACGCCATGGACGTGCTGGTAGACACCGCCGACGTCGATGCCTTCATCAATTGCGTGCGCTACCTCGGGCCGACCTTCGGCGGCATCAACCTGGAGGACATCAAGGCGCCGGACTGCTTCGTGATTGAGGAGCGGCTGCGCGAGCTGCTGGACATCCCGGTTTTTCATGACGACCAGCACGGCACCGCCATCATCGCCGCGGCCGGCCTGATCAACGCGCTGGAGCTGACCGGGCGCACGCTCTCGGACTTCAAACTTGTCTGCAACGGCGCCGGCTCCGCCGGCATCGCCTGCCTGGAGCTGCTGGTCTCCATGGGCATGCCGCGTTCCAACATCCTGCTCTGCGACACCAAGGGCGTCATCTACAAAGGCCGTAAGGACGGCATGAACCAGTGGAAGTCGGCCTATGCCAACGAGACCAAGGCCCGCACGCTGGCCGCAGCCGTGGCCGGCGCCGACGTCTTCTTCGGCCTGTCCGTCGCCGGCGCCCTGACGCAGGAGATGGTCGCCAGCATGGCCAAGAACCCGATCATCTTCGCCATGGCCAACCCCGATCCGGAGATCACGCCCGAGGACGTGCAGGCCGTCAGGTCCGACGCCATCGTCGCCACCGGGCGTTCCGACTATGCCAACCAGATCAACAACGTCCTCGGCTTCCCCTTCATATTCCGCGGCGCCCTCGACGTGCAGGCCTCGACCATCAACAACGCCATGAAGATCGCCGCGGCCAAGGCGCTCGCCGAGCTCGCCCGCGCCGAGGTGCCGGACCAGGTCGCCCTGGCGTTCCATGGCCGCCGCCCGATCTTCGGGCCCGAATACATCATCCCCGCCCCCTTCGACCCGCGCCTCATCACTCACGTGCCGCCGGCGGTCGCGAAGGCCGCCATGGAATCCGGCGTCGCCCGCAAGCCGATCGTCGACCTCGACGGCTACGTCTCGGCCCTGTCCGGCCGCCTCGATCCCATCTCCGGCTGGCTGCAATCGACCTTCGAGAAGGTGCGCCTGGAGCCCAAGCGCGTCGTTTTCGCGGAAGGCGAGGAGACCGCCGTCGTGCGCGCCGCCAACGCCTTCGTCGGCCTGGGCCTCGGCGAGGTGATCCTGGTCGGCCGCGAGAAGCAGGTAAAGGAGGCGTTCAAGACCTGCGGCATCAAGCTGCGCCCCGAGATCACCATCGCCAACGCGCGCATGAGCGACAATAACCGCGAGTACGCCGAGTTCCTCTACGAGCGCCTGCAGCGCCAGGGCTACCTGAAGCGGGACTGCCAGCGGATCGTCAACACGGACCGTAACGTTTTCGCGGCCTGCATGGTGGCCCTCGGCCAAGCCGACGCCATGGTGACCGGCGTGACGCGCAGCTGGACGATCGCCTACAACGACGTGCGCCGCGTGCTCGACGCCAAGCCGGGCCATTGCACCATCGGCATCACGCTCGCCATATCGCGCGGTCGCGCCGTGCTCATCGCCGACTCGAGCG
>JBGSOU010000291.1:0-2687 GCA_041739025.1 Hyphomonas sp. | reverse complement strand
GCCGAAGGCGGCAATGGCGGCTGGGGCAACCTGCGCTTCAAGACCTCCACCAACCAGGCCCCCGCCCGGTCAAACCCCGGCGCGCCCGGTGAGGAGCGCTGGATCTGGCTGCGCCTCAAGCTGATCGCGGACGCCGGCCTCGTCGGCCTGCCGAATGCCGGCAAGTCCACCTTCCTCGCCGCCGCCACCGCCGCCCATCCGAAGATCGCGGATTATCCGTTCACGACGCTTCACCCCGGCCTGGGCGTCGTTGACCTCGGCACCAGCACGCGCTTTGTCCTCGCCGACATCCCGGGCCTGATCGAAGGCGCCGCCGAAGGCGCAGGGCTCGGCCACCGCTTCCTTGGTCATGTCGAGCGCTGCAAGGTGCTCCTGCACCTGATCGACTGCACGCAGGACGACCCTGCCGGCGCCTACAGGACCATCCGCAACGAACTGAAAGCCTACGATCCCGAACTCGCGATGCGACCGGAAATCGTCTGCCTCAACAAGATCGACGCGTTGACGCCCGAACTTGTCAAGGAGCAGGCCAAGCTCCTGAAGAAAGCCTACAAGGGCAAGCCGCTGCTGATCTCCGGCGTCTCCGGTGAAGGCGTCAAGACCGCCCTCTACGCCATCGCCGAAAAACTCGGTTACGAAAATGACCGCGAAGAGGCTCCTCCGCCCTCGGAAGATCCCGGCGCAGAAGAAGGCTGGAGCCCGGTCTAGAGCGGACGTTGCACGAGCCGGCTGAGGCTATCCGGCCTCAACCGGCTGGCGCGTCATCCGTCAGGCCGAAATGCCGATCTGTTCGAGCAGGCGATAGGCAAGATCAGACGAAATCACCACTTCATTCTCGCTCGCCTGGGCGTTGATGGCATTGAACAGGGACTCATAAAGGTCCGTGCTGACTGTGGTGCTGGTTGCCGCGTCCTTCGGCCCGTCCGGCGGAGGTGGCCCCATTCCGCGCATGCCCTCGGCCCCGCCGCTGCGCGACGCGCCTTCCGCTGCTGTCATTTCGGTTTCCGAGATCAACTCGTCACCATCGGTATCGATCTGGCTGAACTGCGCGGACAACATCTCTCCAACCGGGCTGGCGGTCAGCTCGTCGGCCGAAATCGCGCCGTCGCCATCGGCGTCGTCATTGGCAAGAAGGGCGTCAAAAAGCTTTGGCGGGCCGCCCTCCATGCCCCGAACCGGCTCCGGGCCCCGCGACTCGGCCTGGCTTTCAGCGGTCGATTTGAACTCACTCAAGGTGATCAACCCGTCGCCGTCTGCATCAATTGTGTCAAGCTGCGACAAAAGGAAATCGCCCACCGGCGTCCCGGTCAACTCGTCCGAAGAAAGGCTGGCGTCGCCATCCGCATCATAGGTTTCCAGCAGCGCCTCGAACAGGGATTCCGCGTCAATACTGGCGTATTCGGCGGGCGGCGGCCCTCCTGGCGGCGGGCCGGGAGGGGGACCTGCCGGGGCCGCGCTTTCCGCGCTTGCGCCCTTTTCGGATGTCGTCCGTGTAGAGAGCGTACTGGGTAATTGTGACATGCTGACATAATTGTTGGAAATCATTGCCAAAGCTCCATCCTGATGCCATAAGTGGCACCCGAATATTATCACTACACAGATTAATTGCTCGATAATCCGCGCGCCGGGCGCTCAACACGTCGGGGGCGATTGTGCGGACTCCGCCGGCTCGCTAGGCTCCGGCGCTCGCCCGCGCGCTGACCCGCGCATGCCAAGCCCGCACATTCCCGGCCGCCTCCGGCACCTTCAGCCCGATCCAGTCCGCAAAATCCACCGTGCTCAGCGCGCAGATGTCCGCCATCGTGAACACCTCCCCCGCCACGAACTCTCGGCCTTTCAATTCCCCGTCGAGCCACATCAGCGCCTTCTCATACGCGCCCCGGTTCGCCTCGCCAAACGCCGTATACTGAGGAACCACCACGCGCGCCGTGTACGGGTGCGCATGCCGCCAGAAATGCCCCGCCGGCCCCATCAGCTGGAACTCCACCCGGCGCACCCACATCTCCACTTGCGCCTCTTCCAGAGCGTTGCGCCCAAACATCGCGGGCTCCGGATGCAGCCGCTCCAGATACCGGCAGATCGCCACCGTCTCGCTGAGGCACGTCCCGTCGTCCAGCTCCAGCACGGGCGTCTGGCCCAGCGAGTTTCTCGCCACATGCGCCGGGGCCTTGTGCTCGCCCTTTTGCAGGGCGACATCCACCAGCGGCACAGTCACGCCCTTCTCGGCCAGGAACATCCGTACACGGCGCGGGTTTGGCGCAGGCATCGGTGTGTTGTAAAGCTTCATGTCCGCCCCGTCTCCCGGACCCGCCCGGCCCCGCGCAGAACGCGTTAGGCCGCTGCCCCGGCTCATGCTATTGTCGGCGCGTGGGTCACTTCACTGAAGGGAGCACATCATGTTGCCAAAAGAAACCGCAGAAACGGCCGAAACAGAGCGCGTCTCCGGCGCCCGGCGGGTCGGCCTCTGGAAAATCCTTGCCGCTTCGATGTTCCTTGTTGTCCTCGGATTTGCCGTGATCGCCGGAATGACAATGCGATAACGCGCTTTCCGGCGCCTCTCGCCATTCGCCCCGCGCCCGTGTATCTCCGCGCGCATGACGGCTGACACCCTCGCCCGCGCCCGGCGCATCGTCGTGAAAACCGGCTCGGCCCTGATCGCCGAGGCCGGAGCGCCGCGCGTGGACTGG
>JBGSOU010000263.1:0-2126 GCA_041739025.1 Hyphomonas sp. | reverse complement strand
CTTCGCGGGCCTGCGAGGCCTTGCGGCGCTGCTCGGCCTTGTCACCGGTCTCCTCGGGCGCGGCCGCAGCGCCGGCCTTGGCGGAGGTGCCCTTGTCACGGTCGCTGCTCAGGACGAGCGTGCGGTAATCGTTGAGGTCGCCGTCATACCGCGACACCTTCCCGTCCTTGACCAGCCAAAGCTCGTCAGCCGTCGCCTCGGCCAGATACACATCGTGCGTGATCAGCAGGACGGCGCCGGGAAAGTCGTTGATCGCGTAGATCAGCGCTTCGCGGCTGTCGATATCAAGGTGCGAGGTCGGCTCGTCGAGGATCAGGATATGCGGCTTTTCCAGCGCGATCAGGCCGAGGATCAGACGGACTTTCTCGCCGCCCGAAAGCGCCTCGACCTTGGTCTCGACCTTCTCGTGGCTGAAGCCCATCTGGGCCGCGACCGAGCGCTGTTTTGCCGGCGGCGTCTCTTTCGGCAGCGCGCGCATGACGTGCTCGAGCAGCGTGTCGCCGGCGGTCAGCTCGTCGAGCTGGTCCTGCGAGAAATACCCGATACGGACGGCTTTCGGCGCGAGGCGTTTGCCACTCATCAGCGGCAGGCGCTCGGCGATGGACTTGACCAGCGTCGTCTTGCCCTGCCCGTTGGTGCCGACAATCGCGATCCGGTCGTCCGGATCCAGACGAATGTCGACATTGTTCAGGATGCGCGCGTTGGCGCCATACCCGAGGTCTGCACCCTTGATCTCAAGCAGCGGCGGGGAAAGCTTTGATTCCGGCGCCGGGAACAGGAAGGGTGTCGTGCGCTCCGCAATCGGGATCGACACGTCCTGCATCTTTTCCAGCATCTTCACGCGGCTCTGGGCCTGGCGCGCTTTTGACGCCTTGGCCCGGAAGCGGTCCACGAAGGCCTGGAGGTGCGCCCGCTCGGCGGCCTGCTTGGTGCGCTGGCTTTCAAGCTGCGCCAGTTTCGCCGCCCTGAGGCGCAGCCAGTCATCATAGCCACCGGGCGTGATCGACAGCTTGCGATGCTCCAGCGCCAGGGTGTGGGTCACGCTGCGATTGAGCAGTTCGCGGTCGTGGCTGACGATCAGCACCGTGTTGGGATAGCGCCGCAGATAGCCTTCCAGCCAGGCGGCGCCTTCAAGGTCGAGATAGTTCGACGGCTCGTCGAGCAGCAGCAGGTCCGGCTGCGCAAACAGCGCGCCCGCAATCGCGGCGCGCATCCGCCAGCCGCCGGAGAATTCCCGCGTCGCGCGCGACAGGTCGGCATGCTTGAAGCCGAGGCCCATCAGCACTTCCGCCGCGCGGGCTTCGGCCGACCAGGCGTCGATGTCCAGCAGGCGGGCATGGATCTCGCCGATCCGGTCCGGGTCTGTCGCTGTCTCCGATTCCGTCATCAGCGCATGGCGCTCGGCATCGGCCTGCAGCACCACGTCCATGATCGTCTCGTCGGAGGCCTCCACTTCCTGCGCCACCCAGCCGAGCCGGGCGCCGTTCTGAAGCCGGATCGGGCTGTCCTTGCCGGGCGCGGCGATTTCCTCGCGGATCAGACGCAGCAGCGTCGACTTGCCGGTGCCGTTGCGGCCGACGAGGCCGACCTTCCAGCCAGCGGAAATCCGCGCCGACGCCGATTCAAACAGCGGGCGCGCTTCGACGCGGTAATCCAGGTTGCGTATCTCAAGCATGCCGGGCCTTTACCCTGCTGCGCCGCAAAAAACACCTGCTTTCCGCAAAATGCCATAACGCCGCATTACGTGATTTTGCCCTTTTGCAGCCATTGTGCAGTGCACAAATACCTCATCATGGACTCGATCGGCATCTCAACCCACCTCGAAACCGGCGAACCGGTTTACCTGCGGCCCATCGGCCGGCGCGACCGCGCGCGTGAAGTTGAAATCATTTCAAGGCTCTCGCCGCATTCGCGCTACCTGCGCTTTTTCACCGGCGCCGCCACGATTCCGGACCACGTGATCGACCAGCTGGTCAACACGGACGGCTACAATCACATCGCCTGGGGCGCGCTCGAGCTGAATCGGCCCGGCGCGCCGCTGATGGGCGTGGTGCGGGCCATCCGGAAGGGCAACAGCCGCGAGGCGGACCTGGCGCTGGCCGTTCTGGATGCCCATCACGGCAAGG
>JBGSOU010000255.1:0-2673 GCA_041739025.1 Hyphomonas sp. | reverse complement strand
GCCTACATCCTGACGAAAGAGGAAGGCGGCCGCCACACGCCGTTCTTCACCAACTACCGTCCGCAATTCTACTTCCGCACCACCGACGTCACCGGCATCGTCAAACTGCCGGCTGACAAGGAAATGGTGCTGCCGGGCGACAACGTGAAAATGGATGTCGAGCTGATCAACCCGATCGCCATGGACAAGGGCCTGCGCTTCGCCATCCGCGAAGGCGGCCGTACCGTCGGCGCCGGCGTGGTCTCCGAGATCAAGAAGTAAGCTGCCCCGCAGCCCAAAACACAAAGGCCGCTTCCGGAAGGAGGCGGCCTTTTGCTTTGGGGAAGGGAGGCTAACGAATGATCCGGATCGGATCCGTGCCGTCCCAGCCGTCCGCCACCTTGCGGATATGCGCGAACGTCCGCCCCTTGGTGCCGCTGATATCCGAGATCTCGATCACGGTGCCGGGGTGGGCCTCGGTGTCGAAATAGGCGAACCGGCCTTTCTCTCCGCCGATACAGCCCTCATGACCGACCCGGTAACCGAGCGCGAGCGCCTTGTCGTACAGGGCCTGATAATCCTCGGTCCAGTAGGACATGTGCTGCAGGCCCTCATGCCCGGCATCGAGAAACTCCTTGTACATGGAGGGGGCGTCGTTGCGCGGCTGGATCAGCTCGATCTGCAGGTCGCCGGAATTGGCGAGCGCAATGCTCATCCTTGCGTCCGACGCCTTGCCCCGGTGGCGGAACCAGTCGGTCTTCACATCCTCGATGTAGAACCAGGGGCCGACGCCCATGACCTTGATCCAGTGATCCATGGCGGCCTCGATGTCGCGCACGACATAGCCGTTCTGGCAGACCTTCCCGAATATGCGGCTCATAGCGGCCCTCCCTTTCGCCCAGTCTGACGCGCCGCGCCGCAGCGCGCCAGACCGAAGATCGGTAGAGCCACGGGCGCTATTGGCAGAGATACCGGTTCGCGTTGTTGTTCATCGTGCAGTGGGCGTCACGGTACTTTTCGCGCGTTTTGGCGATTGCGTCAGTGGGGCCCGAGCCCGATACGGCAGGGCCTTGTTCGACCGGGCGATAGCTCGACGTTGAGCGCGCGGCGTTGAAACGCTCGTTCGCGGACTTTATCATCTGCATGTCCCGCGCCCAGGCGTTGTCCTCGCCCGATATGGCAAGGCCGCGGCGGCGCATCTCGCTCCGCACGAGCGATCCGGCCTGGCCTGTCTGGAACCAGTGTTCGAGGACTTTCAGGTCATAGTCGTCAATGTCGCCCATACGCCCGGCAGCCGCCGCAGCCGAGACGGCCTGGTCCGCATAAACCGTGGAGCTGTAAACTGAAACGGCCGTCGCAACCGCGCCGTTATAGTCGCCGGCACTCAGCATCGACGCCATTTCGGCGCGGCGGGCTGCCTGCTTTGCATTCCAAGCGGCAAGCTCGTCGACATAGCGGCGTACGTCTTTCGCGTAGCCGCAGATCGTCTCGTTGCCGAGTGCGCAGGATTTCTCGTATGGGCCAACGGCGAAATCGAAGTCTTCGACCAAGGCGTAAATACGTCCGAGGTTGCCGCAGGATTCCTTGATGTTCGCGTCGCAGTTCATCTTGGTTAAGGCCAACGCCTTTGATGCTTCGAAGGCCGGCGAGTCCGGCTGGGCATACATTACCTCTGCCGGTATGCAGGCGACGGGATCGCCGGAAAGACAGGCCTTTTCAGCGAGGGGCGCGCCGCGCACGAAATCAACGAACTCGGGATATTTCCCGCGATTGCCATCATAGAAGAAATCACCGCCCCATTTGCAGGCTTTCAGCGATTCGCTGGCGCAGCCTTTTTCGAAGGCGCGGAGGAGGCGAGGGATGTCGAGTTCGCCCTTCGCATCATTGCCGAGCACGGAATAGGTCGCGCTGCAGGCTTCTTCGTGACCCATGGTGCAGGCTTTTTCATAGAGGGAAATGCCGCGCGCGGGATCGGCCGCGATGCCCTCGGCGCCGTGGCGATACATCGTGGCTGTGTAGAAGCAGCCATCCGGCAGGCCGAGATCGCAGGCCTTGAGGAAGAGTTCCGCACCTTTGGCCTTGTTCAATTCCGCGCCGTTGCCGCTGGCATAGTCGGCACCCGCATAGAAACACGCCTCGCTGCCGCCCTTGGCGCAGGCGACTTCGTTGAGGGAAAGTCCTTGGGCGTGGGCGCCCTGGCCTATGGCGAGGGTCAGCAGGGCGAGGGTGAAGGCGGCAGGCGCGACGTGTTTCATCAATGTTTCTCTTCGAGATTTTAGGCTGAATCCCCACCCAGCCGCGAAAGCAATGTCAGTGTGCCTAAGGGGATTTCAGCGGTGCCTCATCCCCCGCAGGGGGGGTAGGGCTGACTTTCTGCGGACTGACGTGAGCGGTTGATGATGCGGCGACGCGTTCTAAACTCCCCAAATGGCTATTGTGTCGCGTGATCTCGGGTGCCCATGTCCTTGAACAAACGCTATTTCGACATGCTCGGCGCTGCCTATGAAGTTCCCGCCGAGACCGCGCTGTTCGACGCCTTTCTCGATGCGTCGATGGCCTACTTCTTTGATGGCAATGAAGACGGCCGCCTGGCTCCGGATGTGCCGCGCCATGTCGCCGGCGATGACCTGCTGGACGTGCACGGTGCCCGGATCGGCGCGCTGGTCGAGGCGGCCTCGCGCCGGGAGCTTGCCA
>JBGSOU010000230.1:0-4911 GCA_041739025.1 Hyphomonas sp. | reverse complement strand
AGCGTGACTTCGGCGATGGTAATGCCCGCCTTGACCAGCGTGCGCGCCAGCGGCCCGGCGGCACTGACCGAGTCGACCACGATCACAGGCACAACCGGCGCCTTGCGTGCGGCCGCATCGAGTTTCTGGAGCATGTCGGGCATCGGCGGGTCCTGCGAAATCCAAGCGGTTGCTCCGGGTGGAGCTCGCCCGCCTGTGTTGGCCCGTTACGCCGCGAAAAACAAGCCAGCGCCAGGGCGGCGCTGCCATGCGAAAACTCAAGCCGCCTGCACCTGCCTGGTTGGCCGCGTCGCCGACCGGTCCAGCACGCCGGGTTCGTCCCACCGCCCCTCCGGCCGGATGATCTGCAGCGGATCGGCCCGGATCGTCAGCGCCTCGGGATGTGGCGCGATCGGGATTTCCATCTCGCAATAGTCAAAGCCCGAAAAGGCAAAGGTCTCCCGGCCCTGCACAAGGCGGCAGCGGAACACCCGGCTCCAGACGGGCCAGAGCCGGGACTGGATCTGCGCCAGCGCCACGCGGTACCCCTTGCGTGAGATCACTTCGCACGTCTCGGCCATCAGCACCCGGAGCGCCGGCGTGCCCCGAAAGGCCGGCAGGATGGTTGAGCGTTCGATCTTGGCGAAGCCGGCAAACCAGCGCACCCGGCAGGTGCCCGCCGGCCGCCCACCCGCCTTCACCAGGAAATGCGTGCAGGAAAAATCGTTACCGTCATACTCCTCATCATACGGGCAATCCTGCTCGGCCAGGTACACCGCCGCACGCAACGCCATCGCCTGCTGGTAGTCCTCCAGCGTCCGGACGGGTCCGGCTGAAAAGGCCTCCAGCATCTCCGGCGTCAGCGGCCGGGACAGCGACAGTTCGCCAAAGTCCGGTCGCAGGCTCATGCGGCTTTCTCCTGCGCGACCGGCAGCGGCTCCTGCCCCCAGAGGTCCGCCAATCCGCCGTCAAGCGGTTGGAAGCCGAGCGAGGTCATCGAGCGCTTGCCCGCCTCGGTGGCCCCACGCGCAAAGCAGGGCAAGGGCGCAAAAAATTCCACGCGCGTCACGCCCGCCGCCATCATCACCGCACGCCGGGCCTCTTTCGTGACGCCGGCATAGACGCCGATATACACGCCGCTGCAGAGCGCGCCTTCGCAGGCGAGATGCAACAGCGCCGGCCAGGCCGGCAAGAACGTGCCATCGCGCACCGCTGCCACGCCCTCTGCACTCAGCGGCACCGTGATGAACACGCCGTCCACCGGATCGCCGGTCACCCAACCCGCCATGCCAGTCAGCCCGTCAATCCAGCAGATCGATTCCGGAGTCGCCATCGTCTGCTCGGTCAGGTGCTCGGCAAGGGCAAGGCCGGACTGCAAGTCGTCAAAGCTGGCGCGGCGGAATCCGAAATCCGCAGCGCGGCGTTTCAGGGCATCATAATCGATCAGTATTCCGGTCATGGCAGGCCTCCGTGAGCACACCTCCGGCGTGCATTTCACCGAAACTCTTGCACACGTTTAGCGCTATCTCAACACAATACTCGCGGCCTGGTTGTATTTTGTCAGGCCGCAAAACCCTGCAACCGGGCCGCGGCCTCACGCGCCTGTTCCGGCGAGCCGAACAGCTGCCGGTTCACGCCGATCCGCTTGTACCAGTAATGCAGCCCGACCAGATCCGTGAATCCCATGCCGCCGTGCACTTCCGTGGCCGTTCGGGCAATGAAGGTTCCGGCTTCCGCCATGTAGGCCTTGGCAAGATTGGCCATGACCGGACCTTCCGCATCACCGGTGTCGAGCGCATGCGCCGCATGCCAGATCAGCGCGCGGCCCGGCTCCAGCTTCGCGGCCATTTCGGCGCACATGTGCTTGACGGCCTGGAAGGACCCGATCACCCGCCCGAACTGCTGGCGCTCGGCAGCATAAGCCACCGCCTTGTCGATCATCGCCTGGGCCGCGCCGAGCGTATCGGCCGCCACCAGCAGGCGCGCAAAGGCGACGAGTTCCGGCGACGCTTCGGCGGCCAGAACGCTACCCTCCCCGCTGAAGCCCGCCTCGTGGAAAATCCGGGTCCGGTCGATGGTCTGCATCACCGTCAGCGCCTGCGGCGCCGCCGCGAGATGGATCCGGCCGTCCGTACCCGCCGCCAGCACATGGCTGGCGCCGTCCATCGACATGGCCAGCAGGCATTTTCCCGACAGCTTGTCCTGCGCAACCGAGAGCCCCGCGCCGTCCCGGCGCGAGAACAACTCTGTCAGCGCCAGCCCGGTCCTGATCCCGCCGCTCGCAAGCGCTCCAAGATAGTCCGTACCCGATGCCTTGAACAGGAAGCTGGCAATGGCGGTCGCCATGAAACGCGACGGCGCCGCATGGTAGCCAAGCGCTTCCTGCACCACCACGGCGTCGAGCGCGCCAAGGCCGAGGCCGCCTTCGGCCTCCGGTACCATCAGCGCAGCGAGCCCGAAATCGGAAAGCGCGGCGTCGAGCGCGTCCGCTGCAGCCTGGTCACCCACAGCGATCTTGCGGATCTGGTCGAGCGCGGCAGCGGTGCCAAGAACACCCTTCAGGCTGTCCTGCAGCAGGCGCTGGTCTTCTGAGAGAGCAAATTCCATGCGCTTACGCCTTCGCCAGTTTGGGTTCACGCGGCATGCCGAGCCCGCGTTCCGCGATGATGTTCTTCTGGATCTGCGCGGTGCCGCCGCCAATGATCAGGCCGAGATCGTACATGTAGCGCCACTGCCAGCTGCCGTCGGCGCGAAGATGTTCGCCCTCTTCATACAGGATGCCAAGCTCACCGAGCGCATCGATGGCGAGGCGGGCGATCTCGTGGTTGAGGTCGCACCCGTTCAGCTTGACAATCAGGCCCGCGAGACCGGCGGGCTCGCCCTTCAGGCGGTTGGTGGTGATGCGCAGGCCATTCGCCTGCATGGCATAGACCTCGGCCTGCAGCTTCATCAGCCGGTCGCGCAGCAGCGGATTTTCCATGAGGCATTGTCCGTTGACGGATTCCGTTTTCATCAACGTCACAAGCTCAAGGAAGCGCGCCTTGGTCGCGTTCGGATCGCCCAGCATGCCGCGTTCGTGCGTCAAGGTGGCATTGGCCACCTGCCAGCCCTTGTTCGCCTCGAAGATCACGCCGCTCTTCGGTACACGGACATCCGTGAAGAAGACCTCATTGAAGTTCGCCGTCCCGGTCATGTCGACCAGCGGGCGGATCTCGATCCCCGGAGTCGTCATCGGGAAGGTGATGTAGGTGATGCCCTCGTGCTTCTTGGCGGTGGGGTCGGTGCGCACGAGACAGAAGATCATGTCGGCCTGCTTGGCCGTCGAAGTCCAGATCTTCGATCCGTTGATCACATAATCGTCGCCGTCTTCGACCGCCGAAGTGCGCAGCGCCGCCAGGTCCGATCCCGCACCGGGTTCCGAATAGCCCTGGCACCAGATCATCTCGCCTTCGATCGTCGGGCGGATATAGGCCTGCTTCTGTGCCTCGGTGCCCAGCTCCAGCAGGGTCGGCACCAGCATCGAGATACCCTGCCCTGCCATCGGCCCCGGAACGCGGCTGCGCGCAAACTCCTCGGCGATGATCCGCGCCTTCAGGATGTCCGGCGCGCCGCCGTATCCGCCATACGCCTTGGGAATCGTGCGTGCGGCGAGGCCGTGCTCGATCAGCAGTTTCTGCCAGGCGATCCGCTTGGCATTCTTGTAGCCCTTGTCCTCGGACGTGGGGGCAAGGTGGCGGTTCTTCGCGAGCGTCTCGGAGACTTCGGCGCGAAAGGCTTCGTATTCGGGATCAAGGTCGAGTTTCATGGCGCCATTACAATCGGCTGCCCCAAGGTTCGGCAAGAGGGACGTTGGGGAAGCTGGGCGGGGCTTAACCCCCAAGGAGGTTAGCCGGGTGTCGGCGTTGCGTTAGAGTCAATCGACTCCAGGAGACCCGCCATGCATCCGATCCCCCTCGCCCTCGCCAGCCTCGCTTGCGCCGCCTTGCTCGGCGCCCCCGCTGCACAGGCGGATGAGCTTTGCGACGCAGTCGACAAGCTGATTCTCTCAGGGCAACAGGATGTTTCCTTCGCGGATGTCTTCAAGCCGCGCCCGAATGAACTGCGAAATGACAATGTGTACCAAGGCTACGCCCTGCTCGGCCTGTTCACAAAGTGCACGGTGATCGACCAGGTCGACAATGTTGGCCGCGGCAACACGACCCTGAGCTGCGCCCTCACCGAAGCCGAAACCAGTATGGTGACCGAAGAAAGCCGGAAGGCATTTGTCGCCAACGAATTTGCCCGCTTCCAGGCCATCACCGCCTGCATAGCGGCCAAGGAAGGCTGGGGCAGCTACGGCAACCTGGCCGCAGGCGGCAGCTTCAATGCCTTTCTTGAGACCGAAGCTCAAACCCGGCTTGAAGATGCGATCAGCGCGGACCTTGGGATTGTCCAGATGGGTGTCGCGCCGCTCTACCGGGTTCACCTGATGATGAACATCAGGACCACCCCGCGCGACTACCGCTAGGGGAGTGCTTGCGCGACGTTGCGTAAGGGCTCTTAGCTCTCTCCAAAGAAACCCCTGAGGAGGAATGCCCCATGCCCGTCGAGTACGTCAAAAAAGGTAATGTCGCGATCATCACGATGAACCGTCCGGAGGCCCGCAACGCCATCAACGGCGAGATGGCCGCCACGATGGAAGCGGCGCTCGACCAGATGGAATCGGACCCGGAAGTCTGGGTCGGCATCCTGACCGCCGTCGGCAAGGCCTTCTGCGCCGGCGCGGACCTCAAGGAAATCTCCGCCGGCAATGGCGGCGCCCTTTCCACCAAGAAGGGCGGCTTTGCCGGCATTGCCCGGCGCGAGCGGACCAAGCCGCTGATCGC
This sequence comes from Hyphomonas sp., assembly GCA_041739025.1. Taxonomy (GTDB): domain Bacteria; phylum Pseudomonadota; class Alphaproteobacteria; order Caulobacterales; family Hyphomonadaceae; genus Hyphomonas. The sequence continues at coordinate 67 of JBGSOU010000230.1, read as the reverse complement.
GGCGATCACCGGCTCGGCGCTGGCCGGCGGCACCGAGGTCGCCCTCTCCTGCGACATGATCATTGCG
>JBGSOU010000228.1:0-2743 GCA_041739025.1 Hyphomonas sp. | reverse complement strand
CAACGCCTGGGAGAAGTCTCACTGTCGCTGCGCCCGCTCGACCAGTTTGTCAGCGGGACCAGCCGTGATCCCCGCACCGAATTGCTTGAAGGCGATGGCGGAGATTCCGGCGCAGGTATCACCATCATCCGCAACGGCCAGCCTGCACCCGCCGGCGTGGGAGGCAACTAACCATGCGTACACTGAAAGTTCTCGCCGCCGCCGCGATCCTCGTCTTCGGCCCCATCCTGCCGCTGCCCGCGCAGACGGTTCCCAACGGCATGGGCACGGTGATCACCTCGGCCGGCAACAGCGATATTTCCCGGAGCGTCACGGTTGGCGTGAACAAGTCGGTCATCATCGAGCTGGAAGCGCCGGCATCTGATGTCGTCATCGCCAATCCCGAAATCGCCGATGCGGTTGTCCAGACATCGCAGCGGATCATTTTCCGCGGCGTGAAATTCGGCCAGACCAGCGCGCTGATCTTTGACCGATCCGGCAACACCTTGCTGGACCTTTCGCTGCACGTCGAAACCGACATGGCTGCGCTCGAGGAAACCATCGTCCGCCACGTTCCCGATGCCCGCGTCAAGCTGGAAAGCCTCAACGGCAGCATCGTGATGACCGGTTCGGTCGACAGTCTCGCGCAGTCAGACCATGTGCGCAAACTGGTCGCCGCCTACTTCCCGACAGGGGAGGGCGCGCCGCAGATCGTCAACATGATGAACATCCTCGCGCCGGACCAGGTGCTGCTGGAAGTGCGCATCGTCGAGATGCAGCGCAACGTCATCAAGCAGCTCGGCATCAACCTGTCGGGCATGCCGACGATGGGTAATTTCGAGTCGACTGTCATCAGCCCGGGATACTCCACGGCGGCCTCCATCGCCGGCGGCCTTGCCTTTCCGCTCCAGGGCCGGTCGATCGGCGGGATGACGACCGACTTCCGCTACACGAACTATAACGGCACCAACTTCCAGTCGCGCGTGGGCGGTACCATCAACGCCCTTGAGCGCATCGGTGTCGTCAAGACGCTGGCCGAACCCAACATGGTCGCCGTCTCGGGCGAGAGCGCCAAGTTCCTCGCCGGCGGGGAATTCCCCGTGCCGGTAGGCCAGGACAACCAGGGCCGCATCACGGTCGAGTTCAAGCCTTACGGCGTCGGTCTCGGCTTCACGCCGGTGGTTCTGTCCGAAGGCCGCATCTCGCTGAAAGTGTCGACTGAAGTTTCGGAACTGACATCGCAGGGCGCGTTCCAGGGCGAGCAGCAAACCCGTATCGACGGCGATGGAAACGCCTACCTCGTCGAAGGCGTCACGCTTCCGGGCCTCAGTGTCCGCCGCGCCGAATCCACTATCGAGCTGCCCTCCGGCGAATCGATGATGATGGCCGGTCTGATCACCGTGAAGGACCGCCAGAATCTCGACCAGGTTCCGGGGCTCAAGAAACTGCCGATCCTCGGGGCGCTGTTCCAGTCGCGCGATTTCCTTTCGGAAGAAAGCGAACTGGTGATCATCGTGACGCCTTACCTGGTGAACCCGGCCGCGAAATCCGAGCTGGTCACGCCGGCCGACGGGTATGCCAACGCATCGGACTCCAAGACGTTCTTCTTCGGCAAGCTCAATGAAACTTACGGCCGCGACGGCGCGCCGGTCAAAGCAAACGACTACAAGGCCCCTGTGGGCTTCATGGAAGAGTAGGGGATAGAGGAATGACCATCGCCTCCAGATCGCACGGTGCCTTTCTGGCCCTCAGCGCCAGCCTGATGACCCTCGGTGCCTGCGCGAGCCACGCGCCAACCGCCATTTCTCCGGATTACCTTGAGGGCTCGGCCTTGAGCCGGAACGAGGTGGGTGTGTCGAAACGCACCGAGTTCCTCGAGATCGCCATTTCGCCGGACGCCAGCGAGCTGTCGAGCGCCGACCGCGCCCGCATCAGCCGTTTCGTCGGCGTCTATGCCCAGAAGGGCCATGGCCCGCTGGTTCTTTCGCTGCCCGAAGCCAGCGCCAATCCGCAACTGGCGGTGACGGCCCTCGCGGAAGCCCGCGCCATCGCCTGGGAAAAGGGCGTCCAGTTCGACGAACTCTCCGGCGCCGCGCACGGCGCTGGCAGCACGGTTTCGCAGCCCCTGATCCTCGCCTTCCAGGTTTACGACGCGGTGCCGCCGGAATGCGCTTCGAAAGCGACCCAGGACTTCGGCGACGTCGCCTCCAACAACAACCTGCCGACGCTCGGCTGTTCGGTGCGCACCAATCTCGCCGCCATGATCGCCGATCCGGCCGACCTGCTTGGCAACCGTCCGCTCGAGCCCGGCGACGCCGCGCGGCGCGATATCATTCTCGACAAATTCCGGAAGGGCGAAGTGACGGGCGCTGCGCGCTCGGACGACGAATCCGGCGCCATTTCGGATGCAGTGAATTAGGCCGGAGGACCCGGCAACAGGAGTACGCTTACCATGGGCAAGGAAACCGCACTGTTTGAGGACGACTTCGGCACGGAGTTCGAAGACGTCTTTGGTGAAGGGATGCTGGCTGGCGCCAACGACACGGCCCCGGCCGATCCATTCGGCGCTGACGCCCCCCAACCGGTTCAACCTGTCGCGGACTTCTCGGCAAAGCCGGTGTCAGCCGTGCCATTTTCCTTTGCACCGGTGGAGACGGCGGGCGGCGATGCCATGTTGCCGGCCATCTCGATCAAGCTGTTCTATGAGCGCGAGGAGACGCGCGCCCTGATGCAGCTGTGTGCGCATGACCGCCGCATGGGCCGC
>JBGSOU010000215.1:0-3265 GCA_041739025.1 Hyphomonas sp. | reverse complement strand
GGCCGGGTCGTCGACCTTCAGCGTCAGCGCATAGGCGTCGCCGAGATTGGCCGCGTTGCGGAACAATGCGAGCGAGGTGCCGGCGCAAAGGGTTTTCGTTTCGCCCGGCTGCAGGGACAGCGACGCCGCGCCGGGGGCGGTGGCGACCCAGGCGCCCTTGGAATCATGCAGCGTCATGAAGAAGCGCAGCTTGCGGTTCGAGGCATTGCGCGCTTCGGCGCAGGCTTGCAGGTGGCGCGTGCCGCCGAAACCTGCGCTGACCGTCTGGGTCACCGCGCCGAACTGGCCTTCGGTCACGCCGCCCGGGTAGAGCATCGAACCGAACCGCGAATTGACCGCCCGGAAATAGGTGTAGGCCGCCACCTCGCAGGCCGCGTGTTTCCCGCCGGCCGGGGTCTCCGGATACTTGGCATCGCAGGCCTCCCGCATGTCGCTGAGGAAGTCAGCGTCGCACACGCCCTGGTCCAGCGCGCCGGACCGGTAGCAGGCATCGTGGAACTTGCAGGCTTCCAGAAAGGGGCCGTCCGGCACGATCAGGTCGAGCATGTCCCGGCCGCCACAGGCATCGAGGGTTTCCCTTGCGCCCAGTACGGAGGCGGAGACCATGGCATTGTCCCGGTAGCGCGGCTCGGCCATCGCGGGGGCGGCGAGCGTGCTGGCGATCAGGGCGGCGGCGAGCAGGACACGGTGCATGACGCAAAGGGTTCGCCAGCTCTGATGGCAAATTCAAGGCATCCCTTGCAGTCGCCCCTGCTGAAAGGCTATCCCGCCGCCATGACCGATGATTTCAACCGCTACCAGACCACCGAGCTCCCGCCCGGCTATTCCCAGCTGGCCTGGCACCGCGGCTTTGGCCGCCAGATCGGGCCGCTGTTCGAGAAACGCGAGAACGGGCTTCTGACCCGCGCCTTCCGGGTCGAGGAATACCACACCAACGGGATGCTGAATGCGCATGGCGGCATGCTGATGACCTTTGCCGACATGGCCTGGGGCGGGGCGGTGGAAAAGGACGACGATACCTGGTGGGTGACGGTCCGGCTCTTGTGCGACTTCCTCGCCGGCGCCCCGCTCGGCAGCTTCGTCGAGGGCAACGGGTTTGTGGTCGGCCGGCAGGATGACGTGCTGACGGTCGAAGGCCGCATCTGGGCCGGCGACAAGACCATCATGCGCGGCACCGGCATCTTCAAGATCATCCCGCGCCGGGAAGGCGCGCCCGGGCGGGAAGCGGCAGCGGCGAAGGCTATTCCTTGAACCCCTCTCCCCAGAGGGGCGAGGGGGCTTGAAAAGCTTCAGCCCAGCGGCGCTTGCTCTTTCGCACCCGTCTTCCACAGCGAGTAGAGGATCGCCCCGCCCAGAAACGCCACGGTTAGCATCAGCGACCATTGCGGTTCGAGATAGGGCACGAGGTGCAGCTGCTTGTAGAGCAGGAAGTTCCAGAAGATCTTCAGACCGATCAGCACCAGCACCAGAGACAGGCCGTATTTCAGGTACTTGAACCGCTCGATCGCCGCCGCCAGCATGAAGTACATCGAGCGCAGGCCGAGGATGGCGAAGATGTTCGAGGTGTAGACGATGAACGGGTCGCGCGTCACCGCGAAGATCGCCGGCACAGAGTCGACCGCGAAGATGATGTCGACGGCTTCCACCATGATCACGCAGAGCAGCAGCGGCGTGCCCCAGAGCACCATCTTGCCGGTTGCGGGGTGCGGCCTGCGGACGACGAAATTGTGGTTCTCGATGGTCTCGGTCACCCGCATCCGCTTGCGGAGGAATTTCAGGACCGGGTTGTCGTTGAGGTCCATGTGGTCGTCATCCCCGCCGCCCGACAGCAGCATCTTGGCGCCGGTGAAGATCAGGAAGGCCGCGAAGAAGTAGAGCACCCAGGTGAACTCGTTGACGATCGCGGCGCCCAGCGAAATGAAGATGCCGCGGAAGACGATCGCGCCCATGATGCCCCAGAACAGCACCCGGTGCTGGTACTCGCGCGGCACGGCGAAGAAGGTGAACACCATGCCGATGACGAAGATGTTGTCGAAGGCGAGCGCGGTTTCCAGAAGGTAGCCGGTGGCGAACTGGAGGGTCGCCTGGACGTTCAGGTTGTCCGGATCGTTGTAGTATTGCGGATCCGGCTGGTAGGCGAAGAAGATGTAGGCGCCAAAGGCCACCGCCAGCGAGGCGAAGCTGGCCCACATGATCGCGCTCTTGCGGGGCGAGACGACGGCGTCCTTCCGGTTGAGCAGACCCAGGTCGACCCAGAGCAGGAAGCCGATGAAGGCGAGGAAGGCAAACCACAACCAGATGGGTTGGCCCGCGTATTCGACGGTCAGGAATTCAGGCATGGGGATTTAGAGGTCCGGAAAGGCGCGCCGCGTCAGCGCAATATCCGTGAGGGATCCGACATCGCATCTGCCGCCGCAGGTGCCAGAGGGGCCCGGTTCCAAGTCTCTGGAAGGAAGTAGTGAATCCGCCTGCCGGGTCAAGCGCCGGTTGGCAGGCGCGCGGGGCCGGGACTGGTTGACTTTCGCGGGCGGCCTCAGTATCCGCCAACGCGATGAACACCGACCTGCACCATCCCCACCATCACGTCTGACGCGCCGGCGAGGCGCGAACCGGTCCGGCTGCGCCTCTGATAGTGTTCATTCCCCAGAACCGAAGCAGATGACGCAGGCCGCCCGGTCCCCGCGCCCGCCCGACGTGCCGCATTCCCATTCCGGCCCGCGCCGTTTAAGCGGGCCCAGCCCGACACAGGACCCGACTGACCATGAGCGACAAGGCCCCGACGCCTGCCACCGGCCCACTCTCCGGTAAGGATCTCGCCCGCAAGCCGCGCGGCTTTCCCGACAAGCGGGAAGGTCTGATCCAGGCGCAGGCGCGGCTCGTGGAAACGGTCACCGGTGTCTATCGCCAGTGGGGCTTCGAGGCGCTCGATACCGGCGCGTTCGAATATGCCGATGCGCTCGGCAAGTTCCTGCCGGACGCGGACCGGCCGAATGCCGGTGTGTTTGCGATTCCGGATGATGACGAACAGTGGATGGCACTGCGCTATGACCTGACGGCGCCGCTCGCCCGCTTCGTGGCCGAGCAGGGCCAGGGCCTCGGCCGGCCCTTCCGGCGTTACGCCGCCGGCCCGGTCTGGCGCAACGAGAAGCCCGGCCCCGGCCGGTTCCGAGAATTCTGGCAGTGCGACGCCGACACGGTGGGCGCGCCCGGCTTCCATGCCGATGCCGAGATGAACGCGATGGGCGCCGAAGCCCTGCGCGCGATC
>JBGSOU010000181.1:0-9623 GCA_041739025.1 Hyphomonas sp. | reverse complement strand
GTCGGCGAGCGCTCCGGCGACATGGCAACCCAATTGGCGCAGGCGGCCACCCTGCTCGAAAGCCGGAGCAGCCGGCGCATATCAACGCTGACGACGCTCGCCGGGCCGGTGATGACGCTGGCGCTCGGCGTCCTGATCGGCGGGATCGTGCTCACCCTCCTGAGCGCCATCATGAGCGTCAATGATCTCGCGCTCTGATCCCCGGCGCACAGCAGGGTTCTCGCTGCTGGAGCTGATGGTGGCCCTCACCATTCTCGCGCTTGCCATGAGCGTGGTGTCGATTTCTGCTTCGCGCCGCAGCCCGTCCTTCGAGATCCAGCGCCTGGCGGGCGAGGCGGTCAGCCTGTTCCGGGAAGCGCGGCTGTCGGCGCAGACCAGCGGACGGCCGGTTACGGTGTCGTTCGACGCCGAGGCGCGCGAACTTCGCCGGACCGGCAGCCAGACGCTGTCGATCCCCGGGGACGTCGACGCGGGCCTCGTGTCGTCCGCGTCGGCCGGCCCTTCGGCGATCATCTTCTTTCCGGACGGTTCGTCGTCCGGCGGCGCGTTTACCCTGGACGGCGCAGGCCGCCAGGAGCGGGTGACGGTGGACTGGCTGACATCGCGCATCGAGCGGGAGGATCCGCGATGAGGCAGCGCGGCTTCACCCTGATGGAAACCCTTGTGGCGCTTGTGATTTTCAGCCTCGCCAGCATGGCACTGCTCGAGCTTTATTCCCGCTCGGCGCGGGCCAAGGCGGCGCACGATTCGCTGATTGCGCGCACCCACCGCGCGGAGGGACTGCTGGTCGAGCTGGAGCTGGGCCGGTCTTTCGAGCCGGCGCGCCGGGGCACGGATCCGGACGGCACGGTGTGGGAAATCACCATGGTGCCGGCCGGTGCACAGCTGGTGCGCATCGACATCACGGTCACCGACCGCAACGGGCGTCAGGCGCACCTGCAGACCTACAGATTGCCGGCCGAGCTGGGCCTGGAGGCGCGCCGATGACGCGCGCGCGGTCCAAAACGGCGGGCTTCAGCCTTCTGGAAATGCTGGTCGGGCTGACGCTGCTGGCGTTGATCTCGGTGGCCGTGACCCAGTCCGTCCGGACGGGGCTCAGGCTGTGGCAGGCGGCCGAGGCCAACGACCGTGAGAGCGAATGGCAGCAGACCGGATGGCTGATCGAGCGGTGGATGTCGCGCGCCCTGTCACCGGCGTCTTTCGATCTCGACAGCCGCGTCATTTTCGAGGCGCGCCCGGACGGCCTGCGCTTCGTGGTGGACGGGCAGGTGGGGCGCAAGCCCTCAGGGTATTCGCGCATTGGCCTGATCGCAAAAGACAATCCCGTTTGCCCGGCGCGGGCGGATTTCGTGCTGACCTGGGAGGATGTTTCCTTCGCCGCAAACTTCGCTGCGGGGGCCAGCGACGAGCGGGTCCTGTTTGAATGTGTCGATGGTCTGACGTTCGATTATGTGACCGGCGCGGCGGCGGCGGGCGAGGTCTTTGCTGCCGAATCAACCGGCGAGTCGGACGAGCTTCCGCGTGCCGTGCGCATCCGGTTTACGGCTGGCGGCAAGGCCCGCACGCTGTCCGCGCGGCTGCGATATGCAAGGTAACCGGCAGTTTCCGGAAAGCTGACCGGCCGGATCTACTGCCCGTGCCGGGCGAAATTCTGCCGCGCGCTCGCCTTATACTTGAGCTGCCCCGGGAATTTCTGAATTCTGCCTTAATTTGCTGTGGACGCGCGTTCAGGCCTGGCATATAGAAAAAAGGTGCTTGGATCGGGACAATCCGTGTACAGCCTTTTTTTTCTTATAACGTCATCTTTTTGGGAGTTATAACGTCATCTTTTTGGGAGGGGGACGTGTTGGGTGGGATTTCGAAGCTAGCCGTCGGGCTAGCCGCATGCGCGTTGAGCGCAATCGCAATCAATTTCGAAGCTGAAGCGCAACTTCCGGTTTGCAGCAGAACGGTGAAGGCGGAGGTTGTTGCCTTCGACCAGCCGTTGATGTTCAACCGGATTGGCGCGCAGAACGTCAACGGCATGATCTACGCCCTCCGCTCGGACGTGGTGGATCAGTCGTCCGGCAAGCCCGAGGCGGCCGGTGGCACGCTGACGCCGGGCAACGTCGTGCTTCGCCCCGACAAACGGCCGCGGCCCATCGCGCTTCGGGTGGCGGTCGGCGACTGTCTCGAAGTCAAGTTCACCAACCTGCTGAGCTCGCAGGCGAACCCGCGCAACGCGTCGCCGCCGGTCATGACGATCAATGACCAGGTCACTGAACGCCGCGCCGGCTTTACGCCGCTCGGCCTCAGCGCGCTCGATTCTGCAGGCGACACCTCGTCCTACGTGGGCAAGAACGCCAATACGCTCGCGGCGCCGGGCCAGTCCAAGACCTACCGCTTCTTTGCTGACGCCGAGGGCTCCCACCTCGTGCTGTCGCATGCCGTGACGTTCGGCGGCGAAGGGACTGCCGGCAACCTTTCGAACGGCCTGTTCGGTGTGGTCGTGGTCGAGCCGGTGAACGCCAGCTTCCACCGCAGCCAGGTCACGGAAGAGGACATGCGCCTCGCGACCATCGGCTCCACGCCGGCGGGTCAGCCGATCATCAACTATGAGGCGCGCTATCCCAACCGCGCGCCTTGGACGATTGAAGGCAAGGCCGGCAAACCGATCCTCAACATGCTCGACATCCAGGGTTCGAGCGTCCAGATCGTGGCCAGCGACGTGACCGCGATCATTTCGGGAAGCAATCCCGATGGCTCGTTCGCGCCGACGACTTACCCGCTTGAATCGCAAGGGAAACGTAACCCTGCGCTGCCGAACCGCCTGGAGGCGTTCCGCGAATTCGTGGCCATTTTCAACGACGAAACCGTCTCGAAACAGGCGTTTCCGTTCTGGTATGAAGACCCGGTTTTCTCGCACACGCTGCACGGCGTTGGCGACAATTTCATGATCAACCAGGCGTCTGCAGGCACGGGCTCGGAAGTGATTGCGAACCGTCTTCGCGTCGGCCCGGCGCATGACTGCCTGTCGTGTGCCTATGAAGAGTTCTTCCTGACCTCGTTCGCGATGGGAGATCCGGCCCAGCTGGTCGACGTGCCGGCCAATGCCGGGCTTGAATTCTGCACGCCGCAGCCCGGCGATCCGATGTGTGAGCGAGATGCGTCCATCCGCGCATCCTATGTGAAGTACCCGGACGATCCGGCCAACGTTTCGCACTCCTACATCGGCGACTATGTGAAATTCCGGAACCTGCATGCAGGTCCGAAGGAACACCATGTGTTCCACCTTCACAATCACCAGTGGCTGTCCAATCCGGACGACGACAACGCCAACTATCAGGACGCGCAGGGCATCGGCCCGGGCGGCGCTTACACGTACGAGATCGCGTTTGGCGGTTCGGGCAACCGGAACAAGTCGGCAGGCGATGCAATCTATCACTGCCACTATTATCCGCACTTCGCCCAAGGCATGTGGGCCCTCTGGCGCAACCATGACACGTTCGAGGCGGGCACCCGGCTTGACGTTGCCGTCGATTCTGAAGGCTTCCACGTCAATCCATTTGCCCTGGAGCGTGGTAAACCTGCGGCCGGCGCGCGGGCCTTGCCGGATGGCGAGATCCTCGCCGGAGCACCGATCCCGGCGCTCGTGCCGTTGCCGGGCAAGGCGCTGGCGCCGATGCCAGGCCGGGTCTATGTGGCCGCTGTCGACAAGAACAGCGATGGCCAGCCGGAATCCAGCCAGGCCGTGATCGACCGTGCAGATACGGATCCGTCGCTGATCGACGTGCGCCCGGTTCTGGCCTCGCTGAACCCGGCCGATCCGGATAACCAGCTGAACCCGACCGGCCTCAAGAACCCGGGCTATCCGTTCGGGATCGGCGGCATGGACGGCGCGATCGGCCAACGTGCGCCGTCGCCGCCGCTCGACATGGCCCCGAACCCGAGCGACCCGTCGACCAGCGGCTGGGACGGCGGGCTGCCGCGCCACTTCCTCGATGGCTATGCTGTCGGCGGCATCACCGACGATCACCAGACGCGCTTCTCGTTCGAGAAACACATCGAGAAAGCCAAGGCACAGTTCCTCAGCGAGTTCGGCAACGATGTCGAACGGGCGGCGATGTCGTTCCACGCGACGCGCTTCCATCCGACCTTCCGGCAGTTGCTGGACGGCACGCTCCAGGCGGCATCGTTCCGGTCCAACGGTCAGATGCCGCACCCGGGGTCGCCCTTCTTCGAGCCTTGCATGGACGACGAGGGAGATCTGTTCACGACGGGCACCATCGGCCAGTTCTTCTCTGGCACGGCCGGCGGCGTCGCCAACACGTTCACGGCGGCATTCGGCGCGGATAATCCGCGGGTCTACAAGGCAGCGAATATCCAGCTCGACGTCGTGTTCAACAAGCTCGGCGATCACTTCCCGCAACAGCGCATCATCACGCTGTGGGAAGACGTGGCGCCGACGCTCGCCAAGACGCGTCCGCCCGAACCGTTCGTGTTCCGTCTGAACTCGTTCGATTGTGCGATGTTCTACCAGACGAACCTCATTCCTGAATTCTACATGGTGGACGACTACCAGGTGACCACGCCGACCGACGTCATCGGTCAGCACATCCACCTTCCGAAATGGGACCTTGTTGCCGCTGATGGTGCGGCCAACGGTTGGAACTACGAAGATGGTGTGTTCGGCGCAGAAACCGTCCGTAACCGGATCAAAGCCATCAACCGGTACACGCTGGAAGAAGGTACCGGCGAACAGCTGCTGACCGCGCTGGCGCACCCCTTCTTCGGCGCGGGCCCGAACGGCAAGTATCTCGGGGCACGCACGATGATCCAGCGCTGGTTTGTTGACCCGCTGCACAATATCGATGGCCAGGATCGCGGTCTCGGCGTGACCTTCACGCACGACCACTTCGGACCTTCGACGCACCAGCAGGTGGGCCTCTACGCCACGCTCCTTGTGAACCCGGCCGGCTCGGTCTGGAAGCACAACGAAACCGGCGTGCCGCTCTACACACGCGCCGATGGCGGCCCGACCTCATGGCAGGCCATGATCCTTTCGGGCGACATCGATGGCGACGGGTCGGACGACTCCTATCGCGAGTTCTATATGGAAGCCCAGGACTTCGCCCACGCCTACAACGCCGGCGCCTGGACGGGTGTGAACGCCAATGGCGACCCTGCACCGCCCACGGATGATTCGTTCCGCTACGCCCTGAACCCCTCGGTCCGCAAGGCCAAGGCGTTCCCGGACGCCGTGATCGTCTCCTCGGTCTGCCCCGGCGGCCTGCCGCGGCCATGCCCGGAAGCCATCTCGGCGGCCGATATCGGCACGTTCGTGATCAACTATCGCAACGAACCGGTGGGCTACCGCGTCTATGACCCGAACAAGATCGGTCCGGACGGCAAGGCCGGCACCCAGGCCGATGGCCTCGCGGGCGACCTGGCCTATGCGTTCCAGACGCGGACGGACCGCAAGATCCCGCAACTCAACACAAAGCTTGGTTCGACGCCCTATCCGGCGATGACCAAGGATATGCGCAACGGTGACCCCTTCACCCCCATCCTGCGCGCGAATGCGGGCGACCTCATCCGCGTGAAACTGCAGGCCGGTGCGCACGAGCACGAGCACGCCTCGTCGATCCACGGCGTCAAATGGCTAAGTGGCGGCGGCGGGTTTGGCGTGAGCGAAAGCTCGGGCTGGCGGAGCGCCATGCAGATCGGTCTGTCCGAGAAGGCCTCCTTCGCGACGGCCATCTTCGGGGACGTCGATTCTGCCACGACGGTTTCGGACCACCTCTACACGTCGGATTCCTCGCAAGAGGGATACTGGACGGGCAGCTGGGGCATCCTGCGCACCTATGAGCAGGCCCGGTCCGACCTTGCGTCGTTGCCGAACAACCCGCGCAACGTGCCGATCACGATCAGCAACCGCGATCAGTTCAACGGTGTCTGTCCGAAGTCGGCGCCTGTGCGCAGCTATGACATCTCGGCCGTCTCGGTGAACAAGGTGCTCAAGACGCCGTTCAACACGTCCATCATTCCGGCCGACGCCTCCGCCTTCATGCATGTCGGCGGGCCGCTCGATCCGAATGGCGGCACGTTGCGATACAATACCCGCGGCACGTCGCTGTCCAATGGTGAGCAGGGGCCGCTGCACGACCCGACCGCACTGGTCTATGTGCCGACGGCCGATCTTCGCAAGGACATCGTGACGGCGTCCGACCAGGCTCAGTGTGCCAACCGCTACGGCGGCGTGGCGAACCCGATGTGCCCGGCCAAACTCCCGAACAACTACAAGTTCGAGCCGATCACGGTTCGCGCGATTGCCGGTGAATGTGTCGAAGTCACGTTGCGCAACCGTCTGCCCGCCCTGGTGCCAGACCTCGCCAGCTACGTGACCCAGCACTACACCGTCATCCGCGATCGTTCGGATCCGGCTGGCTACACGACCTTCAACAACAACCTGATCCGCGCTTCCAGCCATGTCGGCTTCCACACCCAGAAGGTGGAGTACGATATCTCCCGCGACGACGGAATGAACGTGGGTCTCAACCCGGTTCAGACCATCGCGCCGGGCAGCACCCGCACCTACCGGTTCTATGCCGGCGACCTGGAGCTTGGTCCGCGCGCCTACAATTCGGGCAAGGGCAAGAAGTCCGGGGCGTTCGGCGCGCTGTATGGCAACTCGTTCGAACTGGTCGCAAGCCCGGTGGAGTTTGGCGGCATGCCGATCACCCCGGCCGACCCGATCAAGCAGGGACAGAAGGGCCTGTTCGGCATGTTGACGATCCTTCCCGAAGGTTCGACCTTCGCGGTGGATGCCGACACGGTTTCGCAAGCCACGGTAACCCTGCCGGGGGGCCGTCAGGTCCGCGACTTCTCGATGATCATCCAGAAGTCGGTCAACATGCGCTACCGCGACGGTTCACCGGTGGAGAACATCGCGGGCGAAGGCCCGGGTGTGCCGGAAGATGCCCATGATGCCGGCGGCGCCGCCATCAACTATGCGAACGAGCCGCTCTGGTTCCGCTTCGGTCTCGCAGCCGGCTCCGATTGGGGCATCGGCGGGGCGGGTCACGTCGATCCTGCCGAGCCGGTCGAGCCCGATGACGGTGACGGCACGCTGCAGGCGCCGACAGGCCCGGGTTTCGCAACGGTCGCCAATGCCTTCCGCGCGTATTCCAACACGCTGACGGGCGGAAACGATCCGCAGACCCCGGTCTACAAGGCGGCGCCCGGGCAGGAGTTCCGGCTCCGCGTGGCCGCGCCTGTTGGTTACGCCCGCAACACGACCCTGACGATCCTCGGACATAACTGGCGCGAAGAGCCGTTCATTTCCGTCAACGGCCCGTCGGACGTCATGGCCGATACCTGGCGCGCCCGCGCCCGGTCGACCGTCGACAACGTCGTGACCGGGACCAGCTGGAACATCCTGACGAAGGCCGGCGGATCGCAAGCGGCACCCGGCGACTACCTGTACCGCGATGTGGCATCCTTCGGAAACACGAACGGCCTTTGGGGTATTGTCAGGGTCGAAGAGCCGGGCACTACGCCGTAAATCTGAAGCGCCGGGTGGGCATGGTTCTTGCTCACCCGGCCCTTCTGATTGTAGACAGTTGGGTACCTGGACATGACGCCATTCTGGAAATCTGACCGGATCCGTCATTACGCACCGTTCATTGCCCTTGGGGCCGGCGTTCTGGCGCTTGCGGCCTTTTTTGCATTTCGGGCGCCTTCCGATGCCATTTCGGGAAAATCGGTTTCCCGCGAGGGGCTGAGGGTCGATTTCTCGGTGACGTCCGTTGTGGCCCCGGATGAACCCCTCAAGGCGGGCGACATCGCCCGTGTCAGCCTCAAGTTTACCGACACCAACACCGGCAAACCGGTCACCGGCCTGTTGCCCGCCGCCTGGATCGATCCGCTGCGCGAGGGGTCGAAACTCGACCAGGAGTCCTGCCGCGCCTCGGCGGCCACCTATCTCAGCGGCTTTGTCGGCATCCGGCCGATGATTGACCTCAACAGCTATTAAATCGTCGTGCTGAACGCCGACCCGACGATTGCCGTGATCGATCCGATCATCGGCGTGCGCGGCATCACCAAGCTGCTGACCCAGGTGATCCTGCCCGGGCCGCCGGAAGACTGGGCCCGCTCGGCCGACGAGAAGCAGGTCTATGTGGCCATGCCCAACGCCGATGCCGTGAGCTTTGTCGACCTCGACTCGTTCCGGCTGATCAACACCGTCAAGGTTGGCGAGCGCCCGACGCGGATCACGGTTCAGCCGGACGGCCGGTACGCCTTTGTCGGCACAACCGGCGCCAAACCCGGCGTCACGGTGCTGGATACCGAGAAGCAGGAAGTCAAAGCCCATATCGAAACCGGCAAGGGCCACCATGAACTTGTGGTGACGTCCGACAACCGGTTCCTGCTGGCCAGCAACCGGGACGACCGGACCGTCAGCATCATCGATGTCCGGAAAAGGAAGAAAATCAAGGACGTGGCGATCAAGGGGCTCCCGATCGCGCTGGCCTACTCGCCCTTGTCCAAATCGGCTTACGTGGCCGATGGCGAGACCGGCGACGTGCTGGTTCTGGACCCCGAAACGGGCAAGCAGCGCGCCGTCATCCCGCTGGCGCCCGGTCTCGGCCCGATGCGGATGTCGCCGGACGGCCGGTTTGGCTTCGTGGTCAATCCGTCTACGGACAAGGTCTACGTCTTCGATACCGCCAACAACCGCCAGATTCACGCGATCGAAGTGGAAGGCGAACCGTTCCAGATCGTGTTCTCGCGCTCGTTCGGGTATGTCCGTTCGCTCGCAAACAACACCGTCACCATGATCCGGCTCGCGGACATCGGCGGCAGCGAGCAGATCGCGATTTCCGAGTTCGAGGCCGGCGAGCGCCCGCCGAAGGATGCCCCGTATCTTCTGCCGTCTGACCTTTTCGCCGCGGCGGTGACGGAAGCCTCCACGCTGGTCGTCAGCCCGGGTGATGCAAACGTCTTCTATTACATGGAAGGCATGAACGCCCCGATGGGCAGCTTCGGCAATTATGGCCACCGCCCGCTCTCGGCGATCGTCGCCGACCGGACGATCAAGGAAACCGCGCCCGGCGAATACAGTTCGACAGTCAAGATCCCGGTGGAGGGTGGCTATCAGTTCATCCTGACGCTGGATTCGCCGCAAATGATCGAATGCTTCGACTTTCAGGCGGTGGTGAACCCCGAGCTGGCGAGTGACGAGTTGCCCCTGCGGATCGCCTATGACAATCGCGGCGGCGTGGTCAGCCCGGTCGGCCAGCAGGTGAAAATCCACTTCACGCTGAACGACACCGCCAAAGAGGGGGCGCCCTACACCGGCGACGATGTGAAAGTGCTGACCTTCCGTGCGCCCGGCCAGGACCGGACCGAGCACAAGGTCAAGTCGCTGGGCGGTGGCAAGTACGAGTTTGCCTTCACCCCGGACAAATCCGGCGCCTACTACATGTATCCGTCCGTTGAGAGCGCCGGGCTCGACTATGCCAAACTGGCCTTCATCACGATCATCGTGCAGGACCCGGCCGAAGGGGGCGGCGCGCCATGACCCGGACCCTGCTTGTCCTGGCTGCGAGCCTTGCGGCGCTGGGGCTGGTCGCGGCTTGCGG
>JBGSOU010000586.1:0-7728 GCA_041739025.1 Hyphomonas sp. | reverse complement strand
GTCCATGCGGGCGGCTTTACCTTCGCGATGCCCGCGGCGACAGCGCCGGCCGGCCTGCGCGCCCGGCTTGAAACCGAACTCGAGGCCGATGTTGCGGTGATGCCCCGCGCCCGGTTCGGCCGGAAACGCCTGCTGATTTCCGACATGGATTCCACCATCATCGGTCAGGAGTGCATCGATGAGCTCGCCGATGCGGTCGGCCTCAAAGCCGAGATCTCCGGCATCACCGAACGCGCCATGCGCGGCGAACTGGACTTCGAATCCGCTCTAACCGAGCGTGTCGCCATGCTGAAAGGCCTGCCGCTCGGCGAATTGCAGCGCACGCTCGACCAGCGCCTGACGCTCAATGCCGGCGCGCGCACCCTCGTTGCCACGATGAAGGCGCACGGCGCGAGAACCGTGCTTGTTTCGGGCGGGTTCACCTTCTTCACCTCCCGCATCGCGGCGCTGGCGGGCTTCGAGGCCCAGCAGGGCAATACGCTGATCGATGACGGCGCCGCGCTGACCGGCGAGGTCGGACTGCCGATCCTCGGGCGCGCGGCGAAGCGCGAAGCGCTCGAAACCTTTGCATCGGCGGGCGGTTTTGCGCCGTCCGAAGCCCTCGCGCTCGGTGACGGGGCCAATGATCTCGACATGATCAAGGCTGCCGGTCTGGGTGTGGCTTACCAGGCCAAGCCGGTCGTCGCCGCTGAAGCCCACGCCGCGATCCGCCATACCGACCTGACCGCAGCGCTGTATTTCCAGGGCTATACCGCCTCTGATTTTGTTCACGGATGATCCCCGATGCCCTCCCTTCGCACACTTGCCTTCCAGGCCTGGTTCCGGGTCAGCCGTCCGATGACGCTCGGCGTGCGCGCCGCGGTCGAGAATGCCGACGGCCACGTGTTCATGGTGCGCCATACCTATATCGGCGGTTGGTTCATGCCCGGCGGCGGCGTTGAACATGGTGAACCGGTGATCGAAGCCCTGCGCCGCGAACTGCACGAGGAAGCGGGCGTCCGCCTGATCGCCGAGCCGCCGGTAGCGGGCGTCTACTCGAACCACCATAATTTCCGAAACGATCACGTCATTCTCTATCGCGTGCCCTGGGGCAGCTGGGCGCAGGAGATTGCCACCAGCGTTGGCGAGATTGCAGAGACTGCCTGGGTCGATCCGCACGCCCCGATTGACGGCGTCACGCGCGGAACGCTGCAGCGTCTCGACGAACTCTATCGCGGCGCGCCAGTCTCGCCTTACTGGGCCACCAAGACTTCATAGGTCTTGCCGGAGACCTTCACCCTCGGCACGCGCGCGGTCTGCTCGAACTGTGTCCAGGCCGGCGCCAGACTCGTCCAGAAGGGCAGGTGCGCGTTTCCCCACTGCGCGGCGAGATTTTCTTCGGTCATCGCGAAGGGATACACATGCACATCCACCGCTTTCTGCCCGCCCTCGAAGGCGGCCTGCATCAGCGTCCAGATTTCCTCGATGACCGGGTCGGTCATCGCGAAACAGCCGATCGAGACGCAGGACCCGTGCACCATCAGAAAGCTTCCCGTCCGGCCATTGGCGCGGTCGAAGGCGTTCGGATAGCCGAGATTGAAGGCGAGGTGATAGCTGGACGCGGGGTTCATCTGCGCCGGTGCCACCTTGTAGAACCCCTCCGGCGCCTGTCCGTCGCCTTCGCGCATCTTCGGCCCCAGCGTTCCGGATACGGAGCATACGGGCCAGGTGCGGAACGCCTGGAACCGGCCTTCCGCATCCCGGACGTAAGCGGTCAGTTCAGCGGGCGCCTTGGTGATGCGCAGGAAGACCGGGTTGCCAAGCGTCAGGCCCCGGGCCTGCAGGTCGCGCTGCAGTTCCGGCGTCTTCATCTCGAAGGCTTTTTCGGAGCGCGGCGACGCGGGCAGGGTTCCCGCCTGCGCGAAGGCCAGCAAGGCCGGCAGGCAAAGAAAGGCCAGCGCCGCCAGAAGCAACGCAAGCAGGTTCGGTCGGGGGCCAGCCTTGTGTCTCATGCCGGCGAAACTTGAGGGCAATCATGGCAGCAGTCGGGCGAGATGGCGCCGCGTCAGCGGCGGCAATCCTAAAATTTCCGTAGACCAACTTTACGATTTGTTGAGCGGCGTAGGTTAAACTGACTTTCGTGGCGCTTCCCCCCTGCGTCACGAACAGACTGCGGCGAGACGGGCTTCTCCCTCCAGAACCCCTGACCTCTCTCGCCCTGCGCCGGCTCTCCCGTCCCCGGAGAGCCGGCGTCCCCGTTTCCGGGTCCAGCCTCTCTGGCGCAGTCAGGCTTTGCGGATGGCCCGCACATACTGCGATGCGGTATACAGCGACAGCGCCGCCGCCGCCCACAACAGGACGACCAAGCCTGCCGCCGCCATCTGCGCCATCAGGCTGTTTCCGGCCGCGCCGTCTCCGGCTGGCGCAGGCGCGAGCGCAAAGGGGATCATCAGTCCGGCAATGGCAGTCATTTCAACGGCTGTCTTCACCTTCGCCAGATGGCTGGGCGCGACCACGCCGGACGCCTCCGGGCGGGTGCGCAGCCAGGTGATGAACACATCGCGCGCCATGATCAGCGCCGCCGGCAGATAGATCAGCCAGGACCTCAGCGTCAGCGCGAGGCCGAGGAGTGCGAGGCTGACCAGCAGCTTGTCGGCAATCGGGTCCAGCCAAACGCCAAACCGGCTTTCCGCCTTAAGCTGGCGCGCGGCCCAACCATCGAGGAAGTCGGTCAAAGCGCCGGACAGGAAGGCCAGCAGCGCAAACTGGTGCCAAAGCTGTTCCATCGTTGCGAGGCGCAATGCGTCATCGCCCGCTGCCGTCTTGAAGGCCTCGGCCGCGGACGCCGCATTCAGCGCGCCGAACAGCACCAGCGCCGCAAACACGCAGCGTGAAATCGTCAGGGCATTCGGGATCCAGGCCATCATCTTGCTCCAGCCATAGCGAGGGGAGGGCCGGGCCGGCAAGCGCCGCGTCTCAGTGTTTCAGGCGAAGGTCCGAAATCGAGCGCGCGATGGTCTGGTAGACGTCGATCAGCTCGTCGCCGCTGTCGGCGCTGAACGCATGGCCCGCCGAGGTCGCGCAGTATTCGAGGATCGTGCGCCCGTCGCCCGTGCGCTGCACGTTCGAGGGCACCTGGAAGCCGACCGTGAAGATCTGGATATTGCTCGGCAACGATTTCATCTGGTCGCACAGGTCCATCGACTGTTGGAACGAGCTGCGGCCGGCCGACGGGTGCTGAATGTTGAAGTCGCCGTCGGTCATCAGGATCACGAACTTCGATGTGCGCTGCCCGCCATAGGCGCGCGGTTCGGAGTCTTCCGGCCAGATGTCGGCCCAGTTGGGCGAGATCAGATACCAGCCCCACGCGATGCCAAGGTGTCCGGCGGTGCCGCCTTCGGCCACCAGGCCGTTGACGTGGGCTTTCAGGGCCGCCTTGTCTTCGGTCAGCGGCACCGGACCGGACGGCTGGCACAAGCCGTGGCGGCCTTCATAGGCGCCGGTACTGTAACCGGTCGCGCCGCTGGTTTCGACATTCTTCCAGCCATCATACCGGGAGGTCGAGCCGGCCGAGAAATTCCAGCGTGGGTTACCGGCGCCCAGCCATCGGCCCGAACCCGGCGCACTGTCGGATGCCGCCTCAGCCCCGGTGCGTTCGTAGACACAGCTGCTGGACAGGCCCGTGTCCTCGAAGAAGTAGCGGCGTGTGTTCCAAGTGTAGCTGGAACTGCGGCCGCAGGGGCCGCCGCTCGTGCAGGTGCCGGTCTGATAGTAGAAGAAGCGCTTGCCGGTCGCCGAGTCGATCATGCGTTCGTCATTGTACGCATTATAATTCGACTGAGCGGCCGAATTTGAAGCATCGGCGCTCAGCGTCCGGCTGTCGGTCACCGCGTCGAGATAGGGGCCGGCATTCAGCGCATTGTTGTAGCTGGTGATGGCGATGCGGACGGTGCCGTCGAGCACGGCGTCATCCGGCAGCAATTCGTCGAATGCCGCGTTCGCTGCCGTTTTCAGCTGGGGCAGGCGGTTATAGCTGTTCATCGAGCCGGAAACGTCAAAGATGAACGCAATGTCGACCACGCCGATCCCGTAGGTCGAGGCGGCATTGACGTTGAATTCGAGCGCGTCGTGCCCGATCAGCATCGTCAGGTAAGTCGGCTGGGCGCAGTGAATGGAACCCGAGATATCCTGGTTCTCGGTGTTGAACGCCACCGACATCGCGTCGCAGGCGAGGCCGCCGCCCTGCTGGCTGATCATTGATTCAGCATATCGCTTCACATCGGCGCGTACATCGTCCTCGCTCATGCCGCGCTGGCGCTGCAGGGCGCCGGCCAGCACGGCGGAATCCACCGCTGCCTGGACCTTGGATTTTTGCCGCACCGTATTCTGAAGGTCGATGGCGATTCCGGCGAGACCGAGAACAGCCGGAATGATGAAGGCTGCGAGGATCGCCACGTTCGCGGCTTCAGACTTGCCAAAGCCCCTCGGTCCCGGTTTCGCGAAAGTGTTCATGACGGGCCTCGGGACTCCGTATGCGAACAGTTTTAGTGGACGAGGCGAACTTCGTTGATGGCCCGGCCGATTTGCTGGAACACCTCAATCAGTTCAGACGACCCGCTGGGGAAATAGGCGTACTGAGCACTGGTCGCGCAGCTGGTGAGCGAGTCGCGCAGGGCCGTGGTCGTCACCTCGAAACCCACGGTATAGACGACGATGCCGGCGTTCTTCATCGCGGTGCAGTACTGCTGTGCCTGCGAGAACGAGTTGCCGTTCTCAGAGTTGCAGTTGATCTGGTCCTGCGTGGAACCCGATCCCGAGGTAGAGGTGCGCGACAGAACCCCCTGGCAGAAGGACGAGTTGAAATCGCCATCCGTCATGAACACGGCAAACTTGTGCAGTTTCGGCCGGCCGAAGGCGGCAGGTTGGCTGTCCGATGGGAAGATCGAGCCGAAGTTCGGCGACAGCATGTACAGGCCCCAAGCGGCACCAAGGTGACCGGCCGTCGACCCGCCGATCGACAGATCGTTGATTTCGTCGGTCAGCAGGCTCTTGTCGCTGGTCAGCGGGCTGATTGCATTGCCCGGGCAGGGGTTGGCCGAGGACATGTAGCCGCGCCCGACAAACGAAGTCTCAGGCTCGACATCGGTGTAGGCCTCGTCGCCTGTGCGTTCGGTCGCACACGTGCTGATCTGGTGAACCCTTTGGGCGCCGTTATAGGCGTTGTTGAAACGGAAGTACTCGCAGCCGGCGACGGTGCAGTATGAGGTCCCGTTGCTGGAATAGGCACTGTAGTCGGGCCCGACGGAATCCTGCAGCACGAAGGTGTTTGCCGTAACGCCGGACACTTGCCAGGTTGCGTTCGTGCCGGTGTTGATGTCGGTCATGCCGTTGACGTTCTTGATGACCACGTGATCGTCATTCGCAAGGCCGTGGCCAGCGGCCGTGACGCGCACTTCGCAATCGGACACGAGGCACTTCTGGACCGTGCCGTTTTTCTTGTACTTGGAGTAGGATGTACTCTTCACGCCGCTCAGCTGGAACGTGTTTGCGGTGACGTTGGCTACCGTGAACGCCCTGTCGTTCACCTGGTTCATGCCACTGACATTCTGGATCCAGACCGTATCACCGTTCGCGAAGCCATGACCGTTCGAGGTCACGACTGCCGGGTTTGCCTTGGTGATGCCGGTGATCGACTTCGCCGACCCGTCCGACCATTTTGCGTCCGTGATGCTGACGCCCGGCGTGACGGGGCCGCGGGCGGCGGCTGCATAGGTGCCGGCATTCACGGCCACCGAATAAGGCACCATTGCAAGTTTGGAATAGTAGGGTGCCTGCTCGTCCTTTACCACGATTTCGACCAGATCAGTCGCGGCTTCGCGCAGCGCCGTGATCCGTGAGCCCGACATCGAGCCGGTGATGTCGAGCACCATGGCAACTTCAATGTCCGCGCCGCCTTCGACTGCGCCGGACCGGGCGGTGACGGCCACATCGTCCCGGCCCATGATCTTGGCAATCGTCGTGTTGACGGTGAGGTGGGTCACCAGCAGGATCTTGCCGTTTTCATCCTGGCTGAGTTCATAGGTGATTTCCCGGCCGAGCTCTTCCTCAAGGTGGTTGAGGTGGGCTTCGATGACGGTCCGGCGGTCGTCGGCTTCCATGAACGCATCATGCGCGGCGGCCAGCGCGGCGGCGTCGGTTGCCATCTGCAGCTTGTGCTCGTCGACGACGACGCGGGAGAAGTCGATGGCAAACCCGACCAATGGAAAAATGACAAGACACGCCAGTGCAAACAGCATGGCGACATTGCCGTTTTCGTTCCGGGCAAACCGGCGCAGCCGGCAGGTGGTCTCAACTTGATCGGCCATGGCCACGCGTCCTCTTGGCGGATTCCCGCACAACACAGGAGGACAGGTATGGCAGATCGGCGTTGCGGGACGGTTTCCGCCCGCCCCCGAATTGTAACTGGCGCGGCAGGGTTCTGTTAACCTACAATGCCGCGATTCGCGAGGAACCAGGGATGCAGCAGTATCACGCGCTCATGCAGGATATCCTGCAGAATGGCCACGAACGGGGCGACCGGACCGGTGTCGGCACCCTCGGCGTGTTCGGGCGCCAGATGCGGTTCGACCTCGAAAAAGGGTTCCCCCTGCTCACCACGAAGCGCCTTCACTTGCGGTCTATCATTATCGAGCTGCTTTGGTTCCTTCGGGGCGAGACGAATATTGCATGGCTCAAGGAAAACGGCGTCTCGATCTGGGATGAATGGGCCGATGAGCACGGCGATCTAGGCCCGGTCTACGGCAAGCAATGGCGCAGCTGGGCGGCCCCGGACGGGCGCACCATCGACCAGATCCAGTGGGTGCTGGACGAAATCCGCACCAATCCGAACTCGCGCCGCCTGATCGTGTCGGCATGGAACCCCGCTGATGTGAACGACATGGCCTTGCCGCCCTGTCATTGCCTGTTCCAGTTCAACGTGTCGGATGGCCGGCTCAACTGCCAGCTCTACCAGCGCTCGGCCGATGTCTTCCTCGGCGTGCCGTTCAACATCGCCTCCTACGCGCTGCTGACGCACATGATGGCCCGCGCAACCGGCCTGCGCGCCGGCGATTTTGTGCACACCTTCGGCGACACCCATCTTTATCTTAACCATCTCGACCAGGCGCGGCTGCAGTTGACGCGCGAGCCGCGCGCCTTGCCCTCGCTGCACATGAACCCGGACAAGACGGACCTGTTCGGCTGGACCTATGAAGATTTCCGGATCGACAATTACGATCCGCACCCGCACATCAAGGCCGCTGTCGCGGTCTGACGGATCTATTTGCCCGTCAGTGTGCAGTGCACCGTGCCGCCGGTTTCCACGGCGATTGGCAGGACCTCGTCAAATTCCGTGCACGTGATGGCGGCCTGCGCCGCATGGGAGCGAACCGGGAAAGCCATGATCCTGACGCGCGCATCGCCCGCCACCTCGTCGGCCACCTGCGCGGCGTCGATCTGGCCCTTCAGGGTGACGGACCGGTTTCCGGGCGAGAGGGTTTCCATCTCCCCGCCAAGCCAGATGCCCAGTTCAGGATCGAGTCCTTCGGCCGAGGGGTCTTTCGGCACGCCGTAATAGTCGGCCGACACGCCGAGATCGGCGTGCAGCTCCTGCATCTTGTCGAGCGCGGCGGCGCTGTAGGTCACGTCGACCCGGAAGGGCAGGGAGACGATCTTCGCGGCGCGAGGCTGGGTTGCCGGCGCAGGGGGCGG
>JBGSOU010000150.1:0-1507 GCA_041739025.1 Hyphomonas sp. | reverse complement strand
ATGAAGGCATCGCGCACCTCGACCCCGGCGGATTCGGTGCTGGCGGGCGCGGAAGCCGCGCCGCTGCAGGCGCCAAGCAGCAGGACGGCGGGCAGGATGAGACGGGTCAGGGCACGCATGGTCATTCCTCCGGAGGGGTTTCACGGAAGATGTGGAGCGTTGCGCCGGATGGCAAGCGTTTCGTCTGTCGCAGCGACGGCGCGCCGCGCCTCAGGGCCGCCAGAACCCGACGACGCGGCGAACCTCGTCCATGATCGGCGCCGCGATCGCATTGGCGCGCTCGGCCCCGTCTGCCAGCACCCGGTCGATGCCTGCCGGATCGGCGAGGATGTCGCGGAACCGAGCGGTGATCGGAGAGAGATGGGCGACAGTGACCTCGGCCAGGGCGGGCTTGAACGCACCGAAACCCTGCCCTTCGAATTCACCGAGCACGCTGTCGACCGTACGGCCCGAGAGGGCCGCGAAGATGCCGACAAGGTTCTCGACTTCGGGGCGGCCTTTGAGTTCTTCGGCCGTCGCCGGGATCACGCCGGTATCGGTGGTGGCTTTCTTGATCTTCTTCGAGATCGTGTCGGCATCATCCACGAGGCTGATGCGGCTGAGGTCTGACGGGTCAGACTTGGACATCTTCTTTGTGCCGTCCTTCAGCGACATGATCCGGGCGCCGGGGCCCTTGATCATCGGCTCGGGCAACGGAAAGAAACCGGGCACACCGTATTCACGGTTGAACCGCTCGGCGATATCGCGGCTGAGTTCGAGGTGCTGCTTCTGGTCCTCGCCAACGGGCACGTGCGTGGCCTTGTAAGCGAGGATGTCGGCGGCCTGCAGGACCGGATAGGTGAACAGGCCGACCGAAGCGCGCTCGGAATCCTTGCCGGCCTTGTCCTTGAACTGGGTCATCCGCTCGACCCAGCCCATGCGGGCGACGCAGTTGAAGATCCAGGCCAGTTCGACATGCGCCAGAACGGACGACTGCGCGAAGATCACCGACTTTGCCGGATCGACACCGGCAGCCATGAAGGCGGCCGCAATCTGCCGGGTCTGGTCGATCAGCGCGCCGCGCTCGACCGGCATGGTGATGGCGTGCAGGTCCACGACGCAGAAAACGCAGTCATGGCCTCCGGCCTGAAGGTCGGCAAATTTCTTCAGGGCACCCAGGTAGTTGCCAAGGTGCAGGTTTCCCGTCGGCTGGATGCCGGAGAATACGCGCGTCGGGCCGGTATAGGCTTGGGTCGTGTCGGTCATGATCCGGGCCGTTTAGCCTGTTTGATCAGCGCCGCAAAGCCTGCCGGATGTCACCGAGGCGCAGGGCGCCGGTGATCAGGGCGGCCGCCGCATAGATTGCGCCGGCGCCCAGCACGAGGACGCCCGCCGCCAGGGACTTGGAGCCATAGAGCGCCGCCTGGAGGGCGGGGAATTGCCAGAGCATCAGCGCGATTCCGGCCGACAGGATCAATGTGGCAAGACCCGCCCGGATCAGGCCGCTTGCGAGCCGGGGACCGGGCCG
>JBGSOU010000145.1:0-2791 GCA_041739025.1 Hyphomonas sp. | reverse complement strand
GGCCGGGTTGGGTGACAGGCGCACCGCCAGGTCTTCTTCCGTCAGCACGGACACCGACACCGTCGCGCGGTCCGCCTCGACCGGGCGCAGGCCGGTGACCTCCACCGTGTCGAGCACGCGTGCGTCGTCTGCCAAAGCGGGGGATACATTGAGCGCCAGCGCCGAGGCGCCAAGCAAAGTCAGTCTGAGGATCATGTCCACAGCTCCTTCAAATGCCGGGAGCATGCGCTCCGCGGCGGGTTCATGACATGTCGCATGAACGGAAGAAGTGCCTTCCGCAGCCCTACGCCTGGTCCCGGGCGGCGAGCTCACGACGGCGGAAGGCAGGTCTCCTGGCTAAGCGGATCAGGGCCTCGTCGAGCTGCCTTCCCGGTTTCCCAGTGGCCTATCGCTCAACAGACTCCCCGCTGACAGTTACGGGCATAGCGCCGGATTCCCACCGGCTTCCCTTTTCACCCGGGCTGTTGACCCGGGCACCTTTCGCGTGAGGATCGTGTAATGACTATTTTGCAACGCGGCAAGCGGACCGTTTACAGCGGGCTGAGCAGGTGCCCGCCATCCACCACCAGGGTCGACCCGGTCATGTAGCTGCCGGCGTCGGACGCCAGCAGCAGCAACGCCCCGTCCAGCTCCCTGTACTCCCCGAACCGGCGCATCGCGATCCGCTTGCGCATCGCGTCCCCCGCCTCGGAGTCGAGATAGTCGTCATTGATCGCGGTCTTGTAATAGCCCGGCGAGATCGCGTTCACCCGGATCCCGTAGCGCGCGCTTTCCAGCGCCATGTGCCGCGTCAGGTGATCGACCCCGGCCTTCGATACGCAATACGCCGTCGTCATCATCTGCGTCCGGTGCGCCGTGATCGAAGCGATATTGACGATCGACCCTTTCACCCCCGCCGCAATCATCGCATTGGTCGCGGCCTTGCCGACGCGCCACACCCCTGTCAGGTTGGTATCGATGACCGCATTCCAGTCTTCTTCGCCCTGTTCCCGGTACCAGCCCTCGCGGGACATGCCCGAATTGTTGATGATGATATCGCAGGGCCGGCCCAGTGCGTCCTGGATCTCGGCAAACGCGCCCGTCACCGAATCCTCGCGCGTCACATCCATCTCGACCGGCAGCGCCTTGCCACCCTTCGCGGAAATCTCGGCCGCCACCCGCTCCAGCCGGTCCATGCGGCGCGCCGCGATGACCACAGAGGCGCCCGCGCCCGCCAACACATGGGCAAAATGCTCGCCGAGTCCGCTGGACGCTCCGGTCACCAATGCGGTCCTGTTAGCCAGACTAAACAAACTCATGCCCCTAACCTCCAAAAAAACTGTTGCACCGCGCAAGGTTTAACCTAATCCAAGGCTCCATGAAGATATCAGTGCTCAAAGAACGGCAACCCGGCGAAACCCGCGTGGCGGCAACTCCGGAGACAGTCAAGAAGCTCGTGGGCCTCGGCCACACGGTCACGGTCGAATCCGGCGCCGGTACGGTCGCGGGCTTTCCGGACCCTTCCTTTGCGGAAGCCGGTGCCTCCGTCGTCGACGGACCGGCCGCAGCGGCGGGCGCAGACATCGTCTTTAAAGTGCGCCGGCCCCTGCCGGATGAGATCGCGGCCCTTCCCGAAGGCGCGGCCCTGATCGCCCTGATGGAACCCTTCGCCTTCCCCGCCGGCGAGATCGCGGCGCTGAATGCGAAAAAGATCGCGGCGCTGTCGATGGAATTCACCCCGCGCATCACGCGCGCCCAGTCGATGGACGCGCTGTCGTCCCAGTCGAACCTCGCCGGCTACCGCGCCGTCATTGAAGGCGCGCAGATCTATGGCCGCGCCATGCCGATGATGATGACCGCAGCGGGCACGATTGCCCCGGCGAAAGTGTTCGTCATGGGCGTTGGTGTTGCCGGCCTCCAGGCCATCGCGACCGCCCGCCGCCTCGGCGCCGTGGTGACGGCAACCGACGTGCGCCCCGCCGCCAAGGAACAGGTCGCCTCGCTCGGCGCCAAGTTCATTGCGGTCGAGGATGACGAGTTCAAGGCCGCCGAAACCTCCGGCGGCTATGCCAAGGAAATGTCGGCGGAATACCAGGCCAAGCAGGCCGCCCTCACCGCCAGCCATATCGCCAAGCAGGACATCGTCATCACCACCGCCCTGATCCCCGGCCGCCCCGCGCCGGTGCTGATCACCGGGGAGATGGTCAAATCGATGAAGCCCGGCTCGGTCATCATCGACATGGCCGTGAGCCAGGGCGGCAACTGCCCGCTGTCGAAGGCCGACGAGATCGTGGACGTGAACGGCGTGAAAGTCGCCGGCTTCTCGAACCTGCCCGCCCGCCTGCCCGCCGACTCCTCCTCGCTCTATGCGAAAAACCTCCTCGCCTTCCTGCCGCTGATCACCGGCGAAGGCGGCGCGCTCAATCTCGATACGGACGATGAAATCGTGCGTGCCATGCTGCTCACCCGGGGTGGCTCGACCGTCAGCGAGCGGCTGAAATGATGCTGGCACCCGCAAACTCAAAATCATCCGCTCACCCCCGCGCAGGCGGAGGTCTCGTGCGGCTCACACAACGGAACCCGATCCCCGCCTTCGCGGGGATGAGCGGAGTTTGATGACATGAAACGTTCCCTGACAATCCTCGCCCTCGCCGCCCTCGCCCTCCCCGCCTACGCGGACGCCGGCGGCATCAACTCCACCGTCTTCCTCGCGGCCATCTTCGCGCTCGCCTGCTTCGTCGGCTACTACGTCGTCTGGTCGGTCACGCCCGCCCTGCACACGCCCCTGATGGCCGTCACCAACGCCATCTCG
>JBGSOU010000134.1:0-2851 GCA_041739025.1 Hyphomonas sp. | reverse complement strand
CAGCCGCCGCAAACTGCTGCTCGCAGGCGCGGCGGCCGGGTTGCTGTCCGGTTGCCAACGCGGCGTCGCGCGGGCCTTCACATCGTCAGACACGCACCCGCCTGACTATCCGACGGTCACCGCCGTCGACGAGATGGCGCGGATCCTCCGGGAGCGGACGGCCGGACGGCTCGACATCAAGACCTATGCCGGCGGCCAGCTCGGCTCGGAGCGCGATACGCTCGAGATCACGGTGTTTGGCGGGCTCGACATGAACCGCGTGAACCTCGCGCCGCTGAACGCCATCGAACCGGTGACGACCATCCCGGCGCTGCCCTTCCTGTTCCGCTCCAACGCACACATGCGGCGCGCGCTGGACAGCGCCATCGGCGACGAGATCCTTGCCTCGCTGACCCGGCATGACCTGATCGGTCTTTGCTTCTATGACAGCGGCGACCGGAACTTCTACAACACCAAACGCCCGATCTACACGCCCGCAGACATGAAGGGCATGAAGATCCGTGTACCGAACTCGGATCTCTACGTGTCGATGATCAAGGCGCTGGGCGCGGATGCGACGCCGATGAGCCTGGCGGAAGTCTACCAGTCTCTCGTGCAGGGCGTGATCGACGGGGCGGAGAACAACTGGCCCTCCTATGAGAGCGGCCGGCATTTCGAGGTTGCGCCCTATTACAGCCTGTCACACCACGTAATTGCGCCGGAGGTGCTGGTGATGTCGAAGCGGCGTTGGGACAAGCTGGACAAGGCGGATCAGGATCTCGTGCGTCAGGCCGCCAAGGAATCCGTGCCGTTCATGCGCCGGAACTGGGACGCCGAAGTGGAGGAAGCGCGCACCAAGCTGCTCGCCGCCGGTGTGAAAGCCAACGAGATTGCCGATCCGTCCGCGTTCGCGGCGGCGATGCGGCCGGTCTGGGAGAAATATGTCGTATCCGCCGATCAGAAGCGGCTGGTCAGGCAAATCGAAGCGATGGCGGAGGCGGGATGATGGAAAGCCTGTCGCGCATCACGCATGTCATCGCCGATGGACTCGTGCGGATTTCGGCGTTCGGTCTCGTCCTGATGACGGCCATTGTCGGCTGGCAGGTGTTCGGGCGGTACGTGCTGAACTCGACGCCGTCCTGGTCGGAACAGGCCGCGTTGACGTTGATGATCTGGTACGTCTCGCTCGCGGCGGCGGCGGGCGTGCGCCAGGGATTCCACATCCGCATCGTCGCGCTGGAGGAGGCGGTTGCGCCGCCGGTGCGCAAGGCGATGCAGGTGGCGTCGAACCTGATCGTCGGCGCCTGCGGGATCGCGATGCTGGTCTGGGGCGGCGAGCTCGTGATGCGCACCTGGAGCCATGTGATCCCCTCGCTGGGGATCTCGCGCGGGCTGGCCTATCTCGGCCTGCCCATCGCGGGCGCGCTGATGGCGCTGTTCGCGTTCGAGCGGACGCTGGAAGTACTCGCCGCCAAGCCAATCAAGGATGAGGAAGACCCGCGATGGAACTGATCATCCTGATGGTCACATTGTTCGCGCTGCTCGCGCTCGGCGTGCCGGTGGCTTATTCGCTGCTGGGCGCGTCGATCGCCACTTTCCTGGCGCTGGACATCCCGCTGGTCGTGGTATTCCAGCGGCTGGCAGCGGGCGTCAGCGTGTTCACGCTGATGGCAATCCCGTTTTTCATCTTCGCGGGCGACCTGATGTATCGCTCCGGCATTGCGCAAAAGCTGGTGGAAGTGGCCGAGGCGATGCTGGGCCGCACGCGCGGCGGGCTCGGGCTGGTGAATGTCGGCGCCTCGACGATGTTCGGCGCCGTGTCGGGCTCGGCCATCGCGAGCGCGTCGGCGATGGGCTCCACGCTGATGCCGCTGATGAAGCAGAAGGGCTATGATGCCGATTATGCCGTCAACGTGACGGTGACCTCGGCCATCGTCGGGCTGCTGATACCACCCTCGCACAACATGATCATCTATTCGGCGGCCTCGGGCATCGGCGTGCCGATCGGCGACCTTTTCCTGGCCGGTGTCGTGCCCGGCCTCGTGACCGCGGCGATCCTGATGATGGTGACCTGGCTGGTGGCGGTGAAGCGCGGCTATGCCAGCGGTGCCTTCCCGGGCTGGCGGGTGTTTGCCAAGGCGCTGCTGGTCGCCGTTCCGGGATTGATGGCCGCCGTGATCATCATGGGCGGCATCCTCTCGGGCATTTTCACGGCGACAGAGTCCTCCGCGATTGCGGTGATCTACACGATCTTCGTCGGCGCCTTCGTTTACCGCTCGCTGGGCTGGAACAAGTTTGCCGAGGCGGCGATGCAGTCGGTGAAGGTGACGGCGATGGTGCTGCTGATCATCGGCGCTGCGACGGCATTCGGTTACGCGCTCGCCGTGCTGGAGGCGCCGGCCCAGCTGGCCGAGCTGATCACATCGGTCACCCGCAATCCGTTGATGGTGCTGCTCATCATCAACATCATGCTTCTGGTGCTGGGCACGTTCATGGACATGTCGCCGCTGATCGTGATCACCACGCCGATCCTGTTGCCGGTGGTGATGGAGGTCGGCGTTGATCCGGTGCATTTCGGCATCATCATGATGCTGAACCTCGGCATCGGCCTTGTCACGCCGCCGGTCGGGTCTGTGCTGTTTGTCGGCGCGGCAGTGGGCGGCCTGCCGGTCGAGAAGGCGGTCAAGACGATCTGGCCGTTCTATCTCGCGCTGGTCCTTGCGCTGATCCTGATCACCTACATCCCGGCGCTGTCGCTGACATTGCCGGCCGCGTTCAAATAGGAGGCTGCTGCGCGATGCCGCTGCCCCTGCCGCGCCGTACCGTGCTCCTGTCGCTGGCGGCCCTCGGGGCGAGCGCCTGCGCGGGGCTC
>JBGSOU010000117.1:0-1702 GCA_041739025.1 Hyphomonas sp. | reverse complement strand
CCAGTCGCCCCGCTCCGGCCCGACCGCCGCATGCACCATCGCTGCCGCTTCCTGCACGGCCGCCTCGCTGCCCGCCCGGGCGCCGTACACATCGCCGCGATGGATACGCATCACGTTATGCTTGGCCGGCAACCATGTCTCCGCCTCGGTGTCCGGCGTGAGCCAAGCCTCGGGCGGAATCGGTTTCAGACCCGGCGCCAGGCTCAGCGGGCCGCTCAGGAAAGGCAGGTAAGGCGGGCGCCGCATCGGCTCAGACGGGACGCGCCGAGCCCCAGCTCACAAAGCCGGCGATCTTCGGCGAGTTCGGCAGGTACATCGTCTCGGTGTCTTCGCTCCTGAAGCCGCCCTGATGCAACAGGCTCATGGTGTCGCGCGTCAGGTGGCACCCCCCGGCAAGCGCCTTCCATACCGGCTCGATCCGGTGCTGCCATTTGGCGACGCCTTCGTCCGGGGCCAGGCCATGCTCGGAAAACAGCATCCGGCCGCCCGGCTTCAGAACGCGCCGCGTCTCGGCGAGCGCGCCTTCCCAATCGGGAATTGTGCACAGGACGAAGGTGATGACGACCGTATCGACCGACTTGTCCGCCAACGGAATGTTTTCCGCGCCGGTCTCGAGAAAGTCGATGCTCTTGCCGATGCCCAGCTTGCCGGCCGCGCGCCGCGCCTTGACGATCATGCCCGGCGCCGGCTCCAGCGCATAGAGCCTTTCGACCTTGGAGGCATCATACATCGCGAAATTGGTGCCCGACCCGCAGCCGAGTTCCAGCACGACGCCTTCCGCCTTCGGCACGATCTTGGACCGCTGCTTCATGATCGGGCGGGTGGAACACGCGCACGTAACGAAGTTCGGAACAACGTAACGCTCCCAGAGATTCATGGGTTGGTCCCGTTGACCGGTTTGAAGCCCGGATAGGCCTGGTCCTGGATCTTGAGCTTGGTGGCATCGCTCGGGCGCGCAATCAGCGCGTCCTGGGTTATCGTGACTTCATACTCGAACCCGTCGCCCATCGGCTGGTAGGTGGCCGAGCCATATTCGGCATCAATGCCGAAGCGAGAGCCATATTTCGCAGCGAGGCCGCCGACATCGATGCCGGGCTCGTCGGTCACGATCTTGATGCCGTCGATCTTGCCTTCGGTCACCACGTCGGACGAGAACTGCATCGCATCCAGCGAGCGCATGTGCTCGAGCCGGTAGATGGAGTCATAGCCGAGGATGTTGGCCATCGGCTTGAACTTGATGACTTTGGCGCCGATCTGCCACTCGTTGCCATGGAACACGGGCGCCGTTCCGTCCGCCTGCAGCAAGGCCTCGCCATCCGAGAAGATCACGTCGGCGCGGTAGGCGTTGGCCTGGTCCGGAACCGCCGTGAACTTCACGGTGGCAACCGGGCGCTCATAGGTCAGGCGCTTGTAGGTCTGGATATTGAGGCCCGCAAAGGCGATCACGCCGGCAAGGCCCAGGAAGCCCGATCCGAAGGCGAGCCGCACCACGCCGGCGAAGGGTTTCAGCCCGGCCATTTTCGCAAAGCCCGCGAACAAGAGAATGAGGCCGAGCACGCCGGCAATCGACGGCAGAATCCACCAGATCAGGCTCATCACAAATCTCCCTTGGCGCCGCACGGGTCCGGCGGCGGCCTATCAACCCACCCTGTCACACATATCAGCGTTTTGCGGCGGATTTAGCAACCATTCACAGGCATCG
>JBGSOU010000081.1:0-5137 GCA_041739025.1 Hyphomonas sp. | reverse complement strand
CGCCGGTATCCGAAAAGCGGCGGGCGGCGCGGGCCATGTCGCGGGCCGGCCGCACGACGTTCCAGACATTCCAGAGCGCAAGGCCCGCGATGACGATGCCGAACAATCCCGCAAACAGACCGACCGGCGTGCGGCGGAACCGCCATTCGATCAGGCTGGGGGTTTCAACCACCATCGAGCGGCCGTCCGAAAGCCGGATCACGAGCCGCATCGGATAGTCGGCCTGCAGCCCGGTATCGGTCGTCTGGGGCGGTCCAATCGCGCGGCCTTCGACGCCCACCATGGCCGTGACGTCCCGGCCGCTCAGCTCGTGGTTGTAGAGTTGCAGCGCGCTCCGGAAGGCCGCCGCTGCAGCGCCGTCGCGTAGCTCGCCCCGGACTTCGCCATCGCTGATGAACACGCGGCTGTCGCTCGAGCTCAGGGCGCGCATCAGGATCTCCCGGTTGTGCGGATCCGCCTTGTCGATGAGCTCGGTCATGGCCGCGATCCGCGCGGGCAGGGGCAGGAGGAAGGCCGGCTCGGCGCCGCTGCGGTGTTCGCTCCAGAATACCCCGAGAACGACAAGCTGGGCGCCGAAGAACAGCAGCGCGAAGATCGAAAGGACCCTGACTGCGAGAATCGAGCCGATGCCGGGCAGTTTCATGCGGGCACGACCTTGCAGGCCAGAATGTATCCGCCGTTTCGGACCGTCTTGATCAGTTCGGGATTGGCGGCGTCCTTTTCGATCTTGCGGCGCAGGCGGCTGACCTGCACGTCGATCGCCCGGTCGAATACGCTGCCCATGCTCCGGCCGGTCGCCAGTTCCAGCAGGAGATCCCGGTCGAGCACGCGCTGGGGCCGGCTCAGGAACACCGTCAGCAAGGTGTACTCGCCGCTTGAGAGGTCAAGCACCGGTCCGTTGTCGGTGCGCACGTCCCGCCGGTCATAGTTGATGATCAGGTGGCCGGCGCGCACCTCATTCTGCGGACGGGTTTCGAGTCCCGACGAGCGGCGCAGCACGGCGCGGATCCGGGCTGTCAGTTCCCGGGGATTGAACGGCTTGGCGAGGTAATCGTCGGCGCCGATCTCGATCCCGACGATCCGGTCGATCTCGTCGCCCCTGGCCGTCAGCATGATGACGGGTACGGACGACTGGGCGCGCAGGCGCCGGCAGATCGACAGGCCGTCTTCACCGCCCGGAAGCATGATGTCGAGGACGACCAGATCCGGGGAGACGCGGGCCAGGCATTGGTCGAACTCCCGGGCGTCGCGTGCGCCTTCGGCATCAAAGTCACTGGCGCGCAGAAAGTCACAGACCAGCGTGCGGATTTCATCGTCGTCTTCCACGACCAGGATGAGCGGGCGTTGTTTCATGCCGGTATGATGGCGTGCAACCGGCGCGAAATCCACCGTTTCCGCGCGCCGGTTACGAAACGTTACAAACTGCCACCGCGCGGAAAAACCCATGTTACCGCAGGGGGTTAGATCTCTTGGCAAGAGGCGATGGCCTCGCAACCCAAGGAGACCTTTCCATGCATACCAACTTCAAGCTTGCCGCCGCCGCCATGACCGCGCTGACCCTGACCCTTCTGGCTGCGCCCGCCGAGGCGCAAGGCCGCACTCGTCAGACCACGGTATCCAATGATGCCGGCCGTTCGGCCACCGCAACCCGCAACGTTGACCGCTCGGATGCTACCCGCACGACGACGGGTTCGGTTGAAACCGCGCAGGGATACGGCGCGTCGCGCAGTGTCACCAACGAGGTGAGCGATGGCACCCTGACCCGTTCGGGCACGACCACCACCAATTCCGGCGCAACCGTTTCCTCCGGGTCTTCGGCGTCGTGCCAGGACGGCGCGTGCACACGCGATGCGACAGTGACGGGGCCGAGCGGTCAAACGGTGTCTGGAACCAAGAGCGTGTCGGTCGATGAAGACGGCAACCTCGTCAAGCAGGCTGCCGTGACCGGCCCCGAGGGACAATCGGCATCGCGCGCCGTGACGCGCGATGGCGAAGGCGAAAAGACCACGACCCGGACCAACGCCCAGGGTGAAACCAGCTCCCGCACCCGCTGGGTCGAAGTCGAAAAGAACTGACGTTTGCTCCTCCTGCGCGGCCGGCCATCCGTCCCCTTCCAGGCCGGCCGCGGCTTTTTTCCAAGGATATTCCGATGACCAAGATCATGACCCGGGCGGCCCTGTCGCTCGTCCTTCTGGGGCTGGCCGTTCCGGCGGCGGCCGAAGCGCAGACGCTTTCTCTCTCCAGCGGCGTTGACTATGCGGCCGGCGAATACGGGCTTGAAGATGAAACCACGACCGTCGCCATCCCTGTGACGCTGCAGCTTGAGTATGAGCGGGTCACGGTGTTCGCCGAGATCGCCTGGCTGAAGACCGAGGGCCCCGCCGGCGCGGCGCTGACCAGCCGTCCCGGGCTGTCTGTGTATGCGCCGAGGCTCGCAGAAAGATTCGCCGACAGTCCGTCGCAGGAGGACTTTTCCGCGAGCGGGCTGGGGGATTCGATGCTGGGGGCGACCTTCACGCTGACGCCGGCGGATGCGCCGGGCTGGATCGGGTTGACCACCAGCCTGACCCTTCCAACCGGGGATGAGGCCGCTGGCCTCGGGGCCGGTACAACCGACGTGACGGTCGGCCTCGATGGTGAAACCTGGTTCGGCAATTTCGCCGTGTCGGGCGGAGCGGGCTACGTCCTCCTGGGCGAGACCGACGCGGACGAGACATCGACCGGCGACTTGCCCGGTGTGTCCGACGGTTTCGGATATGCCGTCCTCGGCTCACGCTACGACTTTGAATCCGGGCCGTCTTTCGGCGTGTCCGTATCCTGGTCCGAGGCGATCTATGCAGGGTTCGAAGACCCGATGGACGTCACCGCTTCGGGAAGCTTTCCGGTTTCACCGAACATGGTGGTCAACATCTACGCCTTCACGGGCATTGCCGGCGACGGCGCCGATGCCGGCGGCGGCCTGGGCCTGACCTATCGTAGCCAACCCTGAAAGGACATCCGATGCTCTCGCACTTCTTGCCCTCAAGCGCCGTCGTATTCGGTCCGCTGCTGATCTCCGGCCTTGTGGCCGTGATCCTCTTTGCCAGATACCTCATCTTCGCAGGCAGCGCGCTCTGGTTCGTGAGCGCAAACCGCCAGGCGCTCCGGAACCGGCGGATCCAGCCGCTCTCGTTCACCCGGGCGCAGCTGCGGCGGGAAGCGGCCTGGTCTGCCTTGTCCGCCGGCGTGTTCGGTCTGGTCGGCCTGTCGGCCCATCTGATCAACCGCGAGTTCGATTTTGTGGCGTCTTACGCCAGCATCGAAACGCATGGCTGGTTCTGGTTCTGGTGCAGCATTCCGGTCGCGATCCTGGTACACGATTTCTATTTCTACTGGGCGCACCGCTTCATGCATACGCCTGGCGTGTATGGACGGGTCCACAAGGTTCATCACCTGTCGACCAATCCGTCACCGCTCTCGGCCTTCGCCTTTCATCCGTTTGAAGCCGTGCTCGAAGCCCTTGGATTTGTGCTGGTTCTCGCACTGGTGCCGATGCATCCGGTCGCCTTCCTGATCTTTTCCACCTTCATGATCGCCTTCAATGTGATGGGCCATCTGGGCTATGAGCTGCTGCCGCGGTTTCTGGTTCACGTGCCCGTCCTGCGGCTCCTGAACACGGCGACGAGCCACAACCAGCACCATCGGACCTACCGTTACAATTACGGGCTCTACACGCTCGTCTGGGACCAGATGTTTGGAACGCTGCACCCCAGATACATGTCCAGCTTTCGGCGTCCGTCGCTGACAACGCCCCTGATCTCTTCCACCCAAACCCTGAAAGAGGACCTCCCGGAATGAAACCTTTCCTGTTCTGCATTGCCGCTGGCCTGATGCTCGTTGGCCTGGTGCCCGCCGCCTCGGCGCAGCTTCTGGATCCCGCGTCGCTTGCACAAGCCGACACCAATGGCGACGGTCTCCTCACGGAAGCCGAGTTTCTCAAGCACCGCAGTTCTTACTTTGCGGTGATGGACAAGGACGCCTCTGGCGGTGCCAGCGAAGCCGAGTTCAATGAATCCTTCGGTGCACGGAGCAAGAGGATGGCGGCGCGCGCCTTCCGCGAAATGGATAAGACTGGAGACGGTCTGATCGGCGCCTCCGAATGGGATGCCTATCCTCCCAAGGCCTTCCAGCACGCCGACCGGAACGG
Organism: Hyphomonas sp.; assembly: GCA_041739025.1. Lineage (GTDB taxonomy): Bacteria > Pseudomonadota > Alphaproteobacteria > Caulobacterales > Hyphomonadaceae > Hyphomonas. The sequence goes on along the minus strand of JBGSOU010000081.1, from coordinate 951 downwards.
GGACGGGCAGCTCGACCAGAGCGAGATGAGCCGTCTCAACGCCCGCCGTTGATCCGGTCGCGGCCTCGCGCCCCTGATGGCGCGCGAGGCCGTCCTGGCGCCGGTGCGTCCGACCGGCAGGCCGTCTGAAGATCGAGGGCAGCCCCCGCCCTGAGAGCGCAAGATCGCTCTCGAAAAAGTGGGGACCGGTCCGCTTCGCGTGCCCGTGGGACCCGGCCGCCGGTCCGGCGGCCTTCATTTGTCGGGGCTGACCGGACGTTTTGCGTTTCCCTTCAAGAAATACGCCCTGTTTTCGCCGGATTCTGCGCGATTGTCCCGCCCCGGAACAGGTTTCCAAACAGGCTCCTAACGGAGGGGGGCAAACTCATCTTCCAAGTCAAGGCCGGGCTTAAACTGCCTCGTGTAGGGTCCTGTCATACCCCCGCAGAAGCAGGGTGAAACGCTTAGGACCTTGAAGTGGTTTTTGAAATGAACATGCAGAATGCACGCCCGATGAGTGTCAAAGGCCCGGATGGCCAGATGCTGACCCTTGCCGACCTGCCGTCGCCCGGCATCTCCCGCTGGGTCACCCGCCGCAAGGCCGAAGTGGTCGCCGCCGTCCAGGGCGGTCTCCTGACCCGCCAGAACGCCTGTGAACGCTACAATCTGACCGATGAAGAGTTTGGTGGCTGGGAACGCCTGTATGCCCGCCATGGCTCGAAAGGCCTGCGGACGACCCGCCTTCAGCAGTATCGCCGTTAACCCGGCGTTTGCCCTGTTAAACCTGCCTTAAGGCGGGCCTTCTAGCCTTCCGGGAATCTGCCGGCCCTGTGGCCGGTCCCGGAGGGCCTGATGGCGTTTGGCAAGACTGCAGACACGGCAACCGGAGGGCTGATGCGCCCGCTGGCCCTGCTGGCCTGCGTGCTGGCGCTGGGGCTTCTCGCCTGGCGCAGCGCCGCCTTGTTGACCGGA
>JBGSOU010000031.1:0-12833 GCA_041739025.1 Hyphomonas sp. | reverse complement strand
CGGAGGGCGCCGCGCCGCCGGGAAAGGCCGCCGCGCCCCTTGAGGCTTCGCCGAGTGCGCCCGGCGGGGTATCCAGCTTTGCCGATATCCTGGCCGCCATGGCCCGCGCGCGCGAAGTGGCGTTGCAGGTGGATACCGAGCGGTTCATTCGCTTCGCATCGGTGAAGCAAGGCCATCTCAGCTACGCCCTCGCGCCCGGCGCGCCGCCCGGACTGGCCGGACGGCTGAAACTCTTCCTCGATACAGAAACCGAGATCGACTGGGTGATCGAGGAATCGGAAACCGACGCCGAGTCCCTGCGTGAGCGCGAGCGGCGCGAAAAGGCCGAACGGATTGCCGAAGCCGAACGCCATGACTGGGTGGCGGCCACGCTGAAGGCGATGCCCGGCGCGGTGATCCTGGATGTGACCGATGAGCCTCTTCCGCTTGAAAATCAGGCCGGGGGCGACAATGTGATCGACTTGAACGCCCGCCGCAGGCCGGCCTGACGGAGTGCCCCGATGAAAGACCTCGCCCAGATCATGCAGCAGGCCCAGGCCATGCAGGCCAAGATGGCTGAGGTTCAGGCCAGGATCGAAGCCACGGAAGCCGACGGCGTGGCAGGCGCCGGCCTCGTCCGAGTCAAGCTGAAGGGCAAGGGCGAGTTGATTTCGGTGACCATCGACAAAAGCCTGATGGGCGACGACCCGGAAATCGTGGAAGACCTGATCAAGGCCGCCCACGGCGATGCCCGCCGCCGGCTGGACCAGGCGATGGAAGACGAGATGCAGAAGGCCACGGCCGGTTTTGGCGGCCTGATGCCGGGGTTCAAGCTTCCCTTCTGACATGCCGCGTGACTTGGCGCAGGGCGGCCCTATAGTCTCCTTGCAATGACCGAAGCGCCCCATACACCTCCCCTTCGCGCGCCCGAGCCTCGCGGCCTCTGCACCGATTGTGGCGTGTCCCGGATGGCAGACGCAAAAGCCTGCGGTCGCGCCTGCCAGTTCATCCAGCCAGACTATCCCGCTCAGGAACTGCGCCTGCATGGCCGCACGCGAAATGATCAGACGCCGGACGAAATCCATTTCGGCGTGTTCCGCCGCATGGTCCGCGCGCGCCTGTCGCCCGCCAAGGCCGGCGCGCAATGGACCGGGATTGCGACAACGCTGGGCGAGCTGCTGCTGGCAACCGGAAAAGTTGAGGCGGTGCTCGCCGTTGCGCCCGACCCCGAGGACCGGTGGAAGCCGAAGCCGGTGATCGTCACCCGCGCCGAAGACATGGCGCAGTGCCGCGGCATGCGGATGGGCTATTCCCCGCTGATTGCGCTGATGGAAGAGGTCGCCGCGCGCGGATTGAAGCGGATCGCGCTGATCGGCATTCCCTGCCAGGTCTATGCCCTGCGCGCGCTGGAAGCCGAGTTTGGCCTGGAGAAACTCTACGTCATCGGCACTCCCTGCTCCGACAATACGACCACGGAGAGTTTCCACGACTTCCTGAAGCTGCTGGATCCCGCGCCGGAGACGATATCCTATCTCGAATTCCGCGCCGATTTCCGCGTCGAGCTGCGCTTTGATGACGGGCGCCAGAAGCTGATCCCTTTCCTCTCCCTTCCCATCTCGAAACTGCCGCGCGATTTCTTTCCCCTCACTTGTCGCACCTGCGTCGACTATACCAATGCCCTCAGTGATCTGACGGTCGGCTATATGGGCGGCGAAGGCGAACAATGGCTGATCGTGCGAAATGGGCGCGGCGAGGAACTGGTAGACCTTCTGGGCGACGCCCTTGTCACGTCCGAGCCTGGCTCGAAAGGAAAGCGCGCGCCGCATGTCGCGGCATTCATCAAGAATGTCGAACTGGCGGCCGGCGGCTTGCCGCTTCGCGCCATGCCCGGCTGGGTGCGTCCGCTGGTCTCCTTCCTGCAGCCGCGGATCGGGCCGAAAGGCCTGGAATTCGCGCGCACCCGGCTAGAGATGAAGGCCGCCGAAACGGTGATCCACCTGCGGCGGGAAGAGCCCGCCAAGCTCAAGAACATGGTGCCCCTGCATGTCTGGAAGCTGCTCGAAGCCTACGGGATAACGCCCCGGGCAGGCGAACAGAAGGACCCGGGATGACACGTTCCCCGGTTTCACGCATAACCCCGGCCCATGTCCCAACGTTCCGCCGGCCCTGAACTTCTGCGCCTGATCGACCTGATCGCGAAGCTACCCGGCCTCGGGCCGCGATCGGCGCGCCGCGTGGCGCTGCACCTGCTGAAGCGCAATGAGACGCTGCTGAAACCGCTGGCCGATGCGATGGCGGAGGCGGGCGCCAAGATCCAGAAATGCGAGACCTGCGGAAACTATGACACCGTGCAGCCCTGCGCGGTGTGCCAGCTGCCGGGCCGTGATGACGGCCTGATCTGCGTCGTCGAGGATGTGCCGGACCTGTGGGCCCTGGAACGGGGCGGCGCGTATCGCGGCCGCTACCACGTGATTGGCGGCGTCCTCTCCGCAATCGATGGCATCGGCCCGGAAAACCTTGGCATCGCGGCGCTGGTGCGCCGGGTGGAGGCGGGCGGCATCCGGGAAGTCATCCTCGGGCTCAACGCGACGGTCGATGGCCAGACCACGGCACACTACATCGCCGACCAGCTTGAGGGCAAAGGCGTCGAAGTGACCCGGCTGGCCCACGGCGTGCCGATTGGCGGCGAACTCGATCACCTTGATGACGGGACACTGGCGGCCGCGCTGCGCTCGCGCCGGGGCGTCTGACCTCTCGGCAAGGGAGGCGATTGACGCTGGATCGGGCAGGCCTGCCCGCCGGGTGGGCAGTTCGCGCCTCAGGCGAATATTCAACGCGGGATGAAAAAACAGCGCTTGATTTGCTGCGCCTGCGAGGTAATTGTTGCGTTGCAACATGAACCTTGGCCGCACTGGGAAGGCCACATCGCCCGAGGGGGGCGTTGTCCCGGGAGACGGCGAGTTGAGGCGAAATCGTGTTGCGGGAGGAGTTTCCAGCCAGGTTCTGCCTGGCGCTAACTCTGAAGGAACTGACCCATGTTCAAGTCCACCGTTTCGGTCCTTGCGGCCGTTGCTCTTCTTTCGCCCATCGCCCTCGCCGAGCGCGCAAAACCTGTTACCCTGACACACGTCTATGACCGGGCACTGGTGTCGAGCGAGGACGGCGCCGCCGAGTTGCTCGCCGATCTCACCCGCGCCGCCAAGCGCGTTTGCACCTCACGCGCGCCCCTGGTCAGCATGTCCTATACCGACAAGGCCTGCGCCGAAACCCTCGTGGTGGCCGCCGTCAAGCAGATCCAGCTCGAAACCGCCGCGGCCGGCATCGGCATGGCGCCCAGCCTTGAGCGCATTGCGCTGACGCAGCTCGCCTCGGCGAACTGAACGTTTCCTCCCGGAACAACGCCAGGCCACGTTTCCTCCCGGTCTTCGGCGTTGGAGGGGCCATCCCCGGCCAGGGATGGCCCCTCGCTTCGGGTCCTTGTTCCGGATCGACCCCCGATTGACGTAGCGTCAATTTCCCCTACGGTAACCGCCGGAGCGGCCTGAGCTGCCCGATGCCCACAGGGGGCGGGAGGATGAACCATGAGACTGACCCTGGACGCGGCGCCTTCGCGCCTGTCTTTATCTGTTCTGCTGGCTGTGCCGCTGGTGTACGCGCTGTTCCTGGCGGCGAGCCTCCTGATCAAGGTGGACGAGTTGGTGCTGACCCAGGCGCCGGCGCGGGTGCTGACAACGATTACACCGGAGGATTACACGCCGCTGACGCCGGAAACGGTGAAGCCTCCGCCAACGCTGACGTCGATCGACCGGCCGCCGGCGATCGAGCGGCCCAGAATCGACACGCACGGCGAGGCGCCGCCGACCGTTTTCGAAGCGCCTCAATCGGACGTCTTCACAATCGGCAAGATCCCCCCGCCCACCGTCTCGGTTTCCGAAATCGTTGGCCGCGATGGCATCGCGGTGGTCCGCCCGCCCATGCCCTCCATGCCGGCGGCCGCGCTGACGCGCGGATTATCGGGCAGCTGCGACGTCATGTTCGACGTGGATGCGCGGGGGCGGCCCTTCAACCTGACCGCTCAGTGCACGGATAGTGTCTTCAAGGCCGAAGCCATCCGTGCGGTGAGCAGGGCAGAGTTCCTGCCGAAGGTGAAGAACGGCGTGGCCGTGGAACAGCGCGGGGCGATCTACCCCCTGGAGTTCGTCGTGGAGTAGCACCCGGTGTGATTTCGGGTTGGCGGCCCCACCCTGGTGCCCGCGGTTATCCGTAGGCCTAGCGGCGGGGCTCCACCGATCAGGCGTCGGCGCTGGATTTGGACTGGCGCTTGCGGACGTTCGGATCGAGGTGGACTTTCCGCAGGCGGATCGATTTCGGCGTGACTTCGACCAGCTCGTCATCCGCGATATAGGCGAGCGATTTTTCGAGCGTCATCTGCAGAGGCGTGGTGAGGCGGACGGCCTCATCCGTGCCCGAGGCGCGCATGTTTGTCAGCTTCTTGCCCTTGAGGACGTTCACTTCGAGATCGTTGTCGCGGTTGTGCTCACCGATGATCATGCCGCCATACACCTTGGCGCCCGGATGGATCATCATCGGGCCCCGGTCTTCGAGGTTCCAGAGCGCGAAGGCGACCGCCTCGCCCTGTTCCATGGCGATCAGCACGCCGGTATGGCGGCCGGTGATCTTGCCCTTGTGCGGGGCGTACTCATGGAAAATGCGGTTCATGATGGCCGTGCCGCGCGTGTCCGAAAGCAGCTCGCCCTGGTAACCAATCAGGCCGCGGGTCGGCGCATGGAAGACGAGGCGGGTGCGGCCAACGCCGGAGGGGCGCATGTCGAGCATCTCGGCTTTGCGCTCAGCCATCTTCTGGACGACGATACCGGAGTGTTCGTCATCCACGTCGATGATCACTTCCTCGATCGGCTCGAGCTTTTCGCCTTTTTCGCTGGTCTGCATGAGGACCTGCGGGCGCGAGACGCCAAGCTCGAATCCTTCGCGGCGCATGGTTTCGATCAGCACGGCGAGTTGAAGCTCGCCCCGGCCGGAGACGGTAAAGGCCTCGGCATCGGTGGCACGCTCCACTTTCAGCGCGACGTTGCCTTCGGCCTCCTTCTCGAGGCGGGCCCAGATCATCCGGCTCGTGACTTTCGTGCCTTCGGTGCCGGCGAGCGGCGAATCGTTGACGCGGAAGGTCATCGAGATGGTTGGCGGGTCGATCGGGCGCGCTTCGAGCGGCACGGTGACCGACGGATCGCAGAATGTATCGGCGACGTTCGCCTTGGTCATGCCGGCGAGGGAAACGATGTCACCGGCGAGACCTTCGTCGACCGGGACACGCTCCAGGCCGCGGAAGGCGAGAACCTTCGAGACACGCCCCTGCTCCACAAGTGTGCCATCGCGCGACAGGACCTTGATCGACTGGTTCGGCTTCACGGTACCGGACAGGATGCGCCCGGTCAGGATGCGGCCGAGGAAGGGGTCGGCCGAGATGGTTGTGGCAAGGAAGCGGAACGGGCCTTCCTCGACGCGCGGGACCGGCACGTGATCGACAACCAGCTGGAACAACTCGTCCATGTTGCTGACCGGCGTTTCGTATTGTTTCGACATCCAGCCATTCTTGGCCGAGCCGTAGAGGATCGGGAAATCGAGCTGCTCGTCGGTAGCATCGAGGTTGGCGAACAGGTCAAAGCACTCGTTGACCACTTCGTCCGGGCGGCGCTCCGGCTTGTCGATCTTGTTGACGGCGACGATGGGCTTCAGGCCCACTTTTAGCGCCTTGGAGACCACGAACTTGGTCTGCGGCATGGGGCCTTCAGACGAGTCGACCAGCACGATGGCGCCGTCCACCATGTCGAGAATGCGCTCCACCTCGCCGCCGAAGTCGGCGTGGCCGGGGGTATCGACGATATTGATGCGGTAGCCGTTCCACTCGACCGACGTGGTCTTGGCCAGGATCGTGATGCCGCGCTCGCGCTCCAGATCGTTGGAGTCCATCATCCGCTCGGCCGTCTTCTCGTTCTGGCGGAAGGTGCCGGATTGCTTGAGCAGCTCGTCCACGAGCGTGGTCTTGCCATGGTCAACGTGCGCGATAATCGCGATATTGCGCATCTTTTCGATCTGGTTCGTCATAGGGCGGGCTTTCCGGCAGGCGGCGTTCGGGAGGAGAACGGGCTTGTAAGGGTGGGTTTCGCGCGCACCTAGCAGAGGTCTGCAGGTTTGACCATGCCGATGCGGCACGCGGTGCTTTTTGTTCGGCTTATTATTGCAAATGCTTCCCACTGTGGCGAGGATATTGCATCATCTGGCGCATTCCAGACCGCCTGATGCGAGAAACTGCCCATGTTGGTAAGTGTTGTCCTGCCCTGCTACAATGGAGCGTCAACCCTTCGGGTCATGCTCGATTCATTGGTCGCCCAGACCTACGAGGGGGACTGGGAGCTGGTCTTCGTCAATAATGGCTCGACCGACAATTCCGTTGAAATTGCAGAGAGTTACGCCGGCCGCCTGAACATCCGGGTGGTCCAGGCCTATATCGGCCACGGTCCGCGCGGCTATGTGGGCCATTCCTACACGGTCGGCTTCCGAGCGGCGAAAGGTGACCTGATCCTGGTTGCTGAATCAGATGATGAGGCGGATCCGGACTGGATGCGCCACATGGTGAAGGCGCTGGAGACCTGCGATCTCGCTGCGCCCTGCCTTGAATATGAGCGCCTCAACCCGCCCAGCATGACCTGGGGCAAGGATGGCGGCATGCAGGGCCGCGCTGAAGGCCTGCCCACCTATGTCGGCCCGCTGCACCTGCCCTTCGCGGCGGGCAATGCCATCGGCATGACGCGCGCCTGCTATGAGCGCGTGGGCGATCCGACCGACTGGCTGGTCGCGTCCTGGGACGTCGACTATTGCTGGCGCGTCCAGCTGGCGGGCATGAAATTCAACTACGTTCCGGACGCCGTGATGCATTACCGTCTGCGTTCGACCTACGCCGCCCGGTTCACCCAGGCGCGCAACTGGGTGCGCGGCCACGTCAAGCTGCATATCCGCTACGGCATGCGGCCCTGGTGGCGCTATCTCGCGTTCAGCCTGTGGCGGCTGGCCCGCGCCGGCGTGCTGATGGTGTTCGGCCCGATCTTCACCAAGCGCCCCCCCGCCTATTACGCCTTTGACTGGGGCTATGCGCTCGGCCAGGTGGAGTCGTTCCCGGACGTCCTGCGGGCGCAGCTCAGCAAGGCCAAGCCGGACGAAAACATCCTGAACGGACGCAAGCCGGAAGGCCCGCAGACCTTCATCGCCATTCCGGAGGCTTGACGCGGGCGCCCTGCCCGGCCAGTCCGGAGGGCGATGACACCGCCGTTTGCCACCGCCACCGTGCTCTCCCGCATTCCCGGGATCTCCCACGGATTCTTCGGACGCCAGGGCGGCGTTTCGGGCGGCCTCTATGACAGCCTGAATGCTGGCGAAGGCTCGGAGGATGCCCCCCGCAACATTGCGGAGAACCGGGCGCGGATTTCAGGCGCAATCGGCGCGCGCTGGCTGCTGTCTTGCTACCAGGTGCATTCGCCGGACGTCGTACGCGTGACCGGCCCCTGGGACGAGCGCCCGAAAGCCGACGCGATGGTGACCGACCGGCCGTATCTCGGCCTCTGCATCCTGTCGGCCGATTGCACGCCGGTTCTGTTCGCCGACCCTGAGGCGCGCATCATCGGCGCGGCCCATGCCGGATGGAAAGGGGCGCATGCCGGCGTCCTGCTGCGCACGGTTGAGGCGATGGAAGCGCTGGGCGCGGACCGGCGTCACATCCGCGCCGCCATCGGCCCGACGATCCAGCAGGCAAGCTATGAAGTCGGTCCCGAATTCCGGGACAGTTTCCTCGGCCTCGACCCGGCCAGCGCCGGCCTGTTCGCGCCTGGCCTTGGCGACCGGTTCCAATTTGACCTGCCAGGCTTCTGCGCGCGCCAGTTGAGCGCGGCGGGTTTGGGACAGGTCGAAAATCTTGGCCTCGATACCTGCGCTCTGGAGGAAATCTATTTCTCCAACCGCCGCCGAAACCTGCGCGGCGAGGTAGATTATGGCCGAAACGCCTCAGTGATCGTGATTTCGGGTTAAACTCACCGAATCCAGATTTCCGTGGCTTGCGACTCGCAGCTGCCTGTTACAAAAGCGTCGCGAGCCGGGCAGCAAAAGGTCAACGCGCCATGAAACTGATTTCCTGCAACGCAAACCGGCCGCTTTCCGAAGCCATCGCGGACTATCTCGACATGCGCCTGACGCGGTCAGAGGTGAAAACTTTCGCCGACCAGGAAATCTTCGTGCGCATCGACGAGAACGTGCGCGGCGAGGATGTGTTCGTCATCCAGTCGACCTCCTACCCCGCCAATGACAACCTGATGCAGCTCCTGATCATGATGGATGCGCTGCGGCGCGCCTCGGCCCGGCGCATCACGGCGGTGATCCCCTATTTCGGCTATGCGCGGCAGGACCGGAAAACCGATGGCCGCACGCCGATCTCGGCGAAGCTGGTGGCCAACCTCATCTCCGCCTCGGGCGCCGACCGTGTGGTGACGGTGGACCTGCACGCCGGCCAGATCCAGGGCTTCTTCGACATTCCAACCGACAACCTGTTCGGCGGCCCGGTGATGATCGACGATATCAAGGAGCGTTTCGGCAAGGACAAGATCGTGATGGTCTCGCCCGACGTCGGCGGCGTGGTGCGCGCCCGCGCACTGGCCAACAAGCTGAACGCCGACCTTGCGATCGTCGACAAACGCCGGCCTGAGGCGGGCAAGTCCGAAGTGATGAACATCATCGGCGATGTCAGCGGCAAGGCCTGCATCATGCTGGATGATATCTGCGACAGCGGCGGCACACTGGCCAACGCCGCAGCGGCGCTGAAGGAACAGGGCGCGGTGTCGGTGTCGGCCTATGTCACGCATGGCGTGTTGTCGGGCAACGCGGTGCAGCGGATCGAGAAATCGGTTCTGGACGAGCTGGTGATGACCGACACGATCCAGCCGTCGGAAGCCGCCACCAAATCAAAGAAGATCCGTGTGCTGCCGATGTCGCCGCTGCTCGGCGAAGCGATCCGCCGGATTGCAAACGAAGAGAGCGTGTCGAAACTGTTCGACCGGTAGGCCTCGCTTACCCCCTCGCCCGCAAGCGGGCGAGAGGTCAAGTGCGCTAGGCCACCGCCCGCGCGAGAGCGCAATGCGACCAGAGCTCTGACAAGGCTTCAACGAGGTCTTCGATGTCCTGATCGGAGTGAACCGGTGACGGCGTGATGCGCAGGCGCTCGGTCCCCTTGGGAACAGTGGGGTAGTTGATCGGCTGGACATAGATGCCGTGACGCTCCATCAGCCAGTCCGACAGCATCTTGCACTTGACCGGATCGCCAACCATCACCGGCACGATGTGACTGGGGTTCTCGAGCGTCGGGATGCCGATCTGGCGAAGCCGCACACGGACTTTCTCCACCCGGTCACGCTGGCGCAGGCGCTCCCAGTTCGAAACCTTGAGATGCTGGATCGAGGCGCGGGCGCCGGCGGCAATATGCGGCGGCAGGGCCGTGGTGAAGATGAAGCCCGAAGCGAAACTGCGGACAAAATCGACGAGCGCTTTCGACGCCGCGATATAGCCGCCGACGACGCCGAACGCCTTGCCGAGCGTGCCTTCGATGACCGTCAGCCGGTCCATCAGGCCCTCGCGCTCCGCGATGCCGCCGCCGCGCGGGCCGTAGAGGCCGACAGCGTGAACTTCATCAAGATAGGTCATCGCGCCATACTGATCCGCGATGTCGCAGAATTCCTTGATCGGTGCGATGTCGCCATCCATCGAATAGACGCTTTCGAAGGCAATCAGTTTTGGCGCGGCGGGATCAAGCGCCGCGATCTTGCGGCGGAGGTCTTCCGGGTCATTGTGGCGGAACACCACGCACTGGGCGCGGCTGTGACGAATGCCCTCGATCATCGAGGCATGGTTCAGCGCATCCGAGAGGATGATCAGTCCAGGGATCTTTGCCCCAAGCGTGCCAAGACCGGCCCAATTGGATACATAGCCCGACGTGAAGAGGAGCGCAGCTTCCTTGTTGTGAAGGTCGGCCAGCTCTTCTTCAAGCAATACATGGTGATGGTTCGTGCCGGAGATATTGCGCGTGCCGCCCGCGCCGGCGCCGCACTGGTCCAGTACTTCATGCATCGCGGCAAGCACACCGGGATGCTGGCCCATGCCCAGATAGTCATTCGAGCACCAGACCTTGACGTCCTTGACGCCTGCCGGGCCATGAAAAGCGGCTTTCGGAAAGGCCCCCTTCTCACGCTCGATATCGGCGAAGACCCGGTAATTGCCCTCTGCCTTGAGTTTTGTGAGTTCGCTTTCGAAGTAGGATTCAAAATCCATGGGTAGGCCCTCCAGTCAGTCTACTTTTTGTTGGGTTGTGGTGTCCGGACGGGCTTCATTGCCCAGCCCCAAAGGGAAGGATCGCGCACCGGCAGTACGAGCACCCAGTGCTCGATGACGGCCAGAATGGCGATGGCGGTAAGAAGCAGGAAGCCGGCCGAGGCATGACTGCCCGGCGCATGGCTGAGCGCCGTCAGCGCCAGCATCGCGGAGACCGTCGTGATGGCGATCAGCGCCGCCGCAAACAGGCTGCCCGGCGCGCGGCGGGAGAAATAGGTTTTCATGTATTCGAGATGGCGCGGCATGAACTGGTCTACGAGGTTCGGCGCGCCGGTGAACACGACCAGCTTGGCGCTGATGCGCATGCCCCACAGGATCAGGAAGGTCCACAGCGCGAACTGGTTGGCCGCGCCCCAGCTGAGCCAAGCGATGATGATTGCATGGGCGGTGATGGCGAGTTCGTGATGCAGCACCGCCGCGACACCGGCGCGGAAGCGCGCAAACCCCGAAAGCCCCTCCGGACACGGAATACGCGACGGACCCGTGATGAATCCGGTCAGGAACATCACCTCATGCCAGGCCCAGAGGGCGAGCCCGGTGGCAAAGCCTGCATAGGCAGCGGCCACGCTTGTTTCGTTCCGCAATCCGACCAACAGGACGGTGGCGCCCGCCAGAAGGAAGCTGGCGCCCAGCGCGGTCCACTTGAACGTGGCGCGCGGCAGGCGAATGAGCCAGAAAATCGCCCCCGTGCTCAGCCACCAGGCGAGCGCCGCAAACAGGATCGGGGAAGCGAAATCGGTCATGATTCGGGCGCGTTGCCTTTCCTACCAGACGGGCTGGAGCCGGACCTTGGCCGGCAACTTGTTCTTCCGGACCGGGAGGAAATAGAGTTGCAGGAAGGTGAGGCCGTTCGAGACGGTGAGCGCCTTCTTGTGCAGCCAGGCAAGCGGGCCGGTGCCCGTGACCGCCTCCATCTTGTCGGTATTCCGCCGGATGCGCTCAAGCCCCTCGCGGAACGCAGGCGCATCAATGTTCAGCTCCACCGGATAGACCTGACGGGCGATTTCGCTTGTGACGCGGAAGACTTCGTAGTCATACGCCGTCGGATCGACACCGAGCGCAGCATGAAAAGCCGGACGGCGATGGTCGCGCACATACATCGTGGCATACACCGCCAGAAGGAAGAAGCGGATCCAGTACTTGTTGCCGCCTTCGAGGAGTTGCGGATTCGCCCGCAGGATCATCGCGAAGGCTTCGCCATGCCGGAACTCGTCATTGCACCACTGCTCGAACCATTTGAAAATCGGGTGGAAGCGAAACTCCGGATGTTTTTCCAGCTGGCGGAAGATCGTGATGTAACGGGCATAGCCGATCTTTTCGGACAGGTAGACCGAGTACCAGATGTATTTGGGCTTGAAGAAGGTGTACTTCTTCTTGCGCGTCAGAAAGCCGAGATCGACACCGATGCCAAAATCCTTCAGCACGAAGTTGATGAAGCCGGCATGCCGGGCCTCATCGCGCGCAAGCAGGCGGAAGAGAGATTTCATGTCCGGGTTTTCGACCTGACGCGTGATCTCGCGGTAGAGAACGCAGCCTGAAAACTCGGACGTCAGTGAACTGACGAGAAAGTCCACGAACTCCGTGCGCAGTTCCGGCGAAAGCGTGCCGAGAATGTTGTCGAACTCATCGGTCCGCTTGAAATGGTGGCGGTTGGGATCGGCTTCCATCTCGGCGATCAGTGTGTCCCATTCTTCGCGCACGCTGGAGATATCGACCTTGTCGACTTCGGCAAAATCCGTGGTGTAGAAACGCGGAGAGAGCATCGTCTCCTGCAGCGCAATCTTGTTCGTGTCGAAGGCGGGCGGCGCTTCGAGCACACGCATCTCTTCATCCGTCATCACGGCCATGGTCATCGGTCAAACTCTCCCATCGGAAAAACTCACTTCGTAAAGTTCGGTGAGCTCAAACATTGATTGAAAGCGCACCAGCGCTTTCTCGAACGCATTGGCGCGGGTCACGGTTGCTTCCCGGCGCAGCACGAGACTGCGGCCGAAAGGCACGCTGACCGGCGCGCCGTGCACGAGCACCTTGTCGCCGATGCCGGGCTTGACGCCGCCATCAAGTTCGACATGCGCCTCAAGCGATTCATACGTATGCTCGACCCGGATCGTGCAAGGCACGGTGAAGCGGCGCGGGCTCATTGGACAACTCCATTGGCATCATCAAAAAGACCGGTGAACTGGCCCGCATTGTCGCGGCCAAACGCGTTGAGGCTGACCCACGCCCCGGTGGCCGGATCCTCAAGGATGAGCTTGTCATTGGCGGTCCGGTGCAGAACGAAAGCGGGCGCCGGGCCAATGCCCATGCCCTTGCGCGACACGGCCAGCGAGCGCATCGAGGTGCGCACGAAGCCGCCGGTTTCCGGCGGCCAGACATGCACCACGGCGCCGGTCTCGGGCGCGCGCGCGATC
>JBGSOU010000019.1:0-4724 GCA_041739025.1 Hyphomonas sp. | reverse complement strand
AGCTCGCCGGGCCAATGGAGCGGCTGACCCTCGAAGGTCTCGGACTGCACCTGCAGGCGCTGGCGCCGCACGGCGCCGCGCCTGCGCCTGGCGCCGAAACCGGTATCCGGCTCGACCCCGGACTCTCGTTCACATTCGCGTCAGCCGAAACCTGACATTTCAGTAACGGATGAACCGGAGTCTCGCTTTTGCAGGCTTTCAGCCTTAGGCTGGCGCCCATTGGATTGGAGTTTTCCTGCATGGCCGCAAAACTGTTCCGAGCCGCCGCAGCTGTTGCGGTGACTGCGTTTCTGGCCTTTGGTGCCTCGGCCCAGAGCGCCATCCGCGACGCCGAGATCGAAGACACGCTGCGCGAATGGACCGATCCGATCCTCACAGTGTCCGGTCTGGTGCCCAAGGACGTGCAGATCATTGTGCTGGATGACCCCTCGCTGAATGCCTTTGTCGCCAACGGCCAGCGCATCCACCTGCACACCGGACTGCTGATCGCAGCCGAGAGCCCGGGGCAGATCAAGGGCGTCATCGGTCACGAAATCTGCCACATTGCCTGCGGCCACACGGTCGCCCGCATGCGCGCTGCCTCGGTCGCCATGCGCCCGGCGCTGGTCTCCATCGGCCTCGGCATTCTGGCCATCGCCGCCGGTGAACCCGGCGCCGGCGCCGCGCTGATCAGCAGCTCGAGCCAGTTCGCCGCGCTGAACTTCTATGTCCACACCCGCGCCGAGGAATCCTCGGCCGATGCTGCCGCGGTGAAATACCTGTCGGCGCTGGGCGAGTCGCCCGCCGGCCTGGTCGAGTTCTTCGAGAATTTCCGCTATCAGGAAGTCTTGTCTGATGCGCGCCGGTATCCCTATTTCCGGTCCCACCCTCTGGCCTCGGACCGGATCCGCACCGTGCGCGGTCTCGCCGAAGCGACGGGTTTGATGGAGGTTGCGCCCTCCGAACACACGCAGAAGCAGTTCGACATGATGCGCGCCAAGCTGATCGGCTTCCTCGATACGCCCCTCAAGGTGCGCCGCGAATATCCTGCCACCGATACCAGCGAAGCGGCGCGCTATGCCCGCGCGATTTCGGCCTTCCGCGCGTCTGACATCCAGATCGCGCTCAACGAAACCGAGTCGCTGCTGACCGAAGAGCCGGACAATCCTTACTTCAACGAGCTGAAAGGCCAGATCCTGTTCGAGAGCGGCCGCGCGGCAGAATCGGTCGAGCCGCACAAGCGCTCGCTCGAACTGGTCCCCGGCCAGCCGCTTTTCCTGATCAACTATGCCCGCTCCCTGAACGCC
The DNA here is from genome assembly GCA_041739025.1 of Hyphomonas sp. Classification (GTDB taxonomy): domain Bacteria; phylum Pseudomonadota; class Alphaproteobacteria; order Caulobacterales; family Hyphomonadaceae; genus Hyphomonas. The sequence continues at coordinate 3,438 of JBGSOU010000019.1, read as the reverse complement.
CGCGACGCCGAAGGCGACTCCCAGCTCGCCGAAACCGCGCTGCGCGACGCCCTTGTCGCGGAGCCGGACAATGCCTTTGCCTGGGCCCAGCTCGCCATCACGCTGGAACGCCAGGACCGGCGGGCCGAAGCCCAGCTGGCAACCGCCGAGTCGGCCTACTGGATCGGCGACATCGTTCGCGCCAACTCGTTTGCCCGGCGCGCCTTGGCCACGCTCGAAAAGGGTACGACCACCTATCGCCGCGCAGACGACATCCTGTTGATCACGGATGCGAACAATCCTGACAACCGCGTCTTCTACGAGCGCTATGGCCGGTCGTCTCGCCTGTCGCTTGAAACCTCGGGCCGCGAGATGCCGTTCGGGGACTTTTCAGCTGCAAACCGGCGGTAACGCCTGTGTGAGGATGGGTGGACGCGGGCCTCGGCTTGCCTATAGTCCGGCCAGTTTCATTCACAGGACCGACGCCGCATGACGCCCCTCCTCCAAAAGCCGCTGCTGGCCCTCTCGCTGGCCGTGATCGCCTTCCTGCCGGCCTGCGCCCAGCCCAGCACGGGCAGTGCCAGCAAGGCCGAGCTCGAAAAGATCATCCACGACTATATCGTGGCCAATCCCGAAGTCGTCGAGGAAGCCCTGATCGCGCTCGGCGACCGGGAAAAGGCGGCCAAGGCGGCTGCCGCCCAGGCCGCCATCACGGCCAATGCCGGCAAGCTCTACCAGCTCGGTTCGGACTATTCGATCGGCCCGGCGGACGCCAAGGTCACGGTTGTGGAATTCTTCGACTATCGCTGCGGGTTCTGCAAGCGCTCGGTCGACTGGGTGAGCGGCCTGCCGGCAGAATATGACGGTCAGGTCCGCGTCGTTTACAAGGAATTGCCGATCTTCGGCGGCGTCAGCGAAACGGCGGCGCTTGCCACCCTCGCGGCCGGCAAGCAGGGAAAGTACGTCGACCTGCACATCGCGCTGATGGACCTCAAGAACAATGACGACCTGACCGAGGCGAAGATCGACGAGCTAGCGGCAGCCGCCGGAATCAACGTCGCCAAGATGCGCGCCGACATGAAGTCGAGAGCGGTCCAGCAACAGCTGGCCGACATGAAGGAGCTTGGAAGGCTGCTCGAAATCAGCGGGACGCCGGCCTTCTTCATCGGGTCGCAGCATATCGAAGGCGCTAACGTGCCCGCCGTCGAAGCCGCCATCGACGCCGCGCTCAAGGGCTAGTCCTCGCCGGTCACGCTGCCGCGCAGGGCCTTGACCTCGCCGCGTTTCTTCTTGGACGTGATGCGGCGGCGGACGCTGCCGGCCGTGGGCTTGGTCTTGATACGGCGTTTCGGTGGCACAGCCGCCTTCAGGATCATCTCGGCAAGCCGTTCGCGCGCGGCCTGCCGGTTCATCAGCTGGCTGCGATGTTCGCTCGCTTCGAGGATCAGGCGGCCGTCCGCCGTGATGCGGCTGGCGAACAGCTTCAGGAAGCGGTCCTTGACGCCGGCCGGCAGGGACGAGGCGCCCACTTGCCAGGTCAGCTGGACCGCCGTCGAGACCTTGTTCACATTCTGGCCGCCCGGCCCCGAGGCGCGCACGAACGCTTCGCTGATTTCCCACGCGGGCAGCGTGAGATCAGCAGAAATGCGAAGATCGCCGAATTCGCTCATCGGAGAAACCTGAAGGACCTGTTCAGCCAAAGTTCAGACGCGGGGGCAGATCGTTGCCCCATCAAGTGGTGTTGCGCGCGCATAATCGAGTTTGCGGGCCGGCGCCATGTGCACCCGCTGAAGAAAGGCTCGGCTTTACGATGTCCCTGACCAAGACCTTCACCCGCCTTCTGGCCGCCGCCACCGCGGCGAGCTTCATTCTCACCCCTGTCGCCCAAGCCGACAAGGGACGCGACAGTCACCGGGGCGGTTATGACCGGCGCGGCGATGACGACGGCTATCGCGACCGGCGTGATCACCGCCGCTATGACCGCCGCGACGACTATCGCCACGATTACCGCCACGACTATCACCGCCGCGACTATTATCGCCCGGCCTATTCCTACTATCCGCGCAGCTCGGTGACGGTCACGTATGGCAGCTCCTACGGCCCGTATTACTATTCGGGCTACCGGCCGCGTTATGATGTCGGCCACTATTACACCTACGGCCCGCGCCGCACGGTCTACATCAACGACTATTACAATTACGGCCTGTATGAGCCGCCTTACGGCTATCACTGGGTCCGCGACAATGACCGCGGCGACGCGATCCTCGCCTCGGTCGCCACCGGCGCGATCATCGGCCTCGTGGTCGGCGCCCTGGTCTCGGATTGAGCCCTTCGCCCTTCAGTACCCCTGACAAGGCCTATCGAACCCGGGACACGCAAGGTGTCCCGGTTTTTTTTGAGGCATCCGCAGCGCGGGACGCAAAAACACGCCCTTGTTAACTTAACTTTGGCGCAAATCATGCTTAGCTCCGGGTTGCACCGGATGGTCCGGAGCAAAAGGCCGTGCATACCGCACGCGTGAAAGGAGGTGATCCATGTCGAGTGAGAAACCAGGTGAGGCCGTTGGGTCTGTGTCCTATGGTGTCTGGCTGGAGCAGCCTCTGACCCGCGCCTAGAGATACGGTAGGGCCGCTGAAACCGCCGCCCGGACCTGACTGCCCCATGGGCTCACGGAAGCCGTCCCTTGATCGGGGCGGCTTCTTTGATTCGCGCTGCCAATGCAGACGAGGCTTTTGCGCCGCTGCGTTTTTCCGCTAGGAGAGCGCCATCAAGAAGGAGCCGCCCCCCATGAGCGTTGTCACCCACAAAGCCTCCGGCTGGTCAGTCGGCGCGGGCCAGCCGCTCGCCGTGCTCGCCGGTCTCAACGTGCTGGAAGACGAAGGCCTCGCCCTGGAAGTCGGCGCCGAGCTGAAGCGCATCTGCGCCGCCCTGGGCCTGCCTTATGCCTTCAAGGCGAGCTGGGACAAGGCCAACCGCTCCTCGATCAAATCCTATCGCGGCCCGGGCCTCTCCGGCTTGAAGACCCTCGCCGCCGTCAAGGCCAAGCTCGGCGTGCCGATTGTCACCGACCTGCACGAGCCGCATCAGGCCGAACCCGTCGCCGAGGTTGCCGACATCCTGCAACTGCCTGCCTTCCTTGTGCGCCAGACCGATCTCGTCATCGCCGTTGCCGAAGCGGCGGCGAAACACGGCGCGCTGATCCAGGCCAAGAAAGCGCAGTTCATGGCCCCGTGGGACGCAAAGAACATCCTCACCAAGATCGCCGAAGTCGCCCCCGAAGTTGGCGTGATCCTCTGCGAGCGCGGGGTCAGCTTCGGCTACAACAACCTGATCGTGGACATGCTCGCGATTCCGGAAATGAAAAAGCTCGGTGTGCCGGTGACGATTGACGCGACCCACGCCGTGCAGCTGCCCGGCGCCGATCCGCGCACCGGCGGCGCCTCGACGGGCGGGCGCCGC
>JBGSOU010000015.1:0-2087 GCA_041739025.1 Hyphomonas sp. | reverse complement strand
CTCACGCGCCTTCTCGGCCGACTCAAGCGCATTGTGAATCATGTCTTCACGTGCGTTGACAGCCTTCATGATCGGTCCCCATGCGTATTTCCACAAAAGGACCAGCAGAATAAGGAAGATCAGGTTTGCATGAAAGGAATAAGAAGCCTTGCCGGCCCGGGCGTCAACTCTTGCCGGCTCAAAACTGGTCAAGATTGACTAATTCGTTTTTGGGCGTACGCTCACCGGGACACGTCACACTTCGCCGGAAGGTGGCAGGGACGGCACGCCGCCGTCCGGAAAGATCACACCCGGCCTTCGGAGGAAACACCATGAGCGAAGCCAACGTCAAGCAAGCCGCCACATCCGGCGCCGGGTACGAGATCTTCAGGACGGCCACGGCGCCGTCGCTGGACGAGACCAGCCATATGGAAGTTTCCGGCATGAACCCCGAGTTCGAGGCCGGCATCACACAGGCGCTTGCGGCGGGCTTCGCCGAGGGCAACATCGTGAAAACGCTGTTCTCCCGGCCCGGCTTCAGCCTGACCTATGCCTGGTTCAAGAGCGGCTTTCCGCTTCCTCTGCATACGCACAATGCCGATTGCCTCTACTATATCGTCGCCGGCAGCCTGCAACTCGGCGCCGATACGCTGCGCCCCGGCGACGGCTTCTTCCTGCCCGCCAACAAGGCCTACCGCTACACACCGGGTCCGAACGGGGTCGAAGTGCTGGAATTCCGGGGCCAGGAAGATTTCAACATCGACTTCCTCGCCAAGTCGCTTCCCGCCTGGGAAAAGATCGCGAGCGCCGTTTCGGCGCGCCGCGAGGACTGGGCCGGCGAGGCGCCGCCCAGTTCGGTCCTCACTTGAGCGCGGCGGACTAGCCCATGTCCCTCAAGCGATTTGAAAACAAGGTCGCCGTCATCACCGGCGCGGCCTCCGGAATCGGCGCGGCCACCGCCCGCCTCCTGGCGCGCGAAGGCGCCCTCGTCGTGCTGGCCGATATCGGCGATGACGGCGGCAAGAGCCTCGCCGCCAGCCTCGGCCCCTCCGCCATGGCGGTGAAGTGCGATGTGTCGAAAGCCGCCGACGTGGAGGCTCTGATCCAGGCCGCTGTCGCGGCGCACGGCCGCATCGACATCCTGTTCAACAATGCCGGTATCGGCAGTTTCGGCAACTCGGTCGAACTCGCCCCTGCCGATTGGGAAAACATCATCGCGGTCGACCTCAACAGCGTCTACTATGCCTGCCACTTCGCGAGTCCCCACATGCCGGCCGGCAGCGCCATCGTGAACGCGGCCTCCATCTCCGGCATGGGCGGCGACTACCGCTTCGCCGCCTACAACGCCGCCAAGGGCGCCGTCATCAACTACACCCGCGCGCTCGCCATCGACCACGCCCGTGACGGCATCCGCGTCAACGCCCTCTGCCCCGGTCTCGTCGACACGCCGATTACGGCCGGTGTCTCGCAGATGCCTGGCCTACGCGAGGAATGGACCCGCCGCATCCCCATGGGCCGCGCCGCGCAGCCCGAGGAGATGGCACAGGTCGTCGCCTTCCTGGCGTCCGATGCCGCCTCTTACGTCACCGGCCATATCATGGTCGCCGATGGCGGCACCACGGCGCACACCGGCCAGCCGGACGTCGCGCAGTTCATGTTGCCGCCCAACCCGTAAGCTCAGGACACGGATCATGCGCGCCGCCACGCTTCACGGCAAAATCTTCACCGTCCGGGACCTGCCGGATCCCACGCCCGCCGCCGGTCAGCTTCTGGCCCGCCCGGTCTTCACCGGCATTTGCGGCAGCGATCTCAGCCTGCGCAAGCAGCTCGCGGCGCTCGGCGAAACGCTGCCGCAGGACCAGATCCCAATCCTCATCCCGGGACATGAATTCTCCGCCGAGATCGTCGGCATCGCGCCGGGCACCGAGACGGCCCTGAAGCCCGGCGACCGGATCACCGGTCTGCCCTTCACCCATACCCATGACGGCCCGCAGACCATCGGCATCTCGCCCGGCCATGGCGGCGGCCTCGCGACGCTCACCTGCATCGACGCTGTCCGCAGCTTCCGCATCCCGGACAGCGTGCCGGACGATCTCGCCGCCCTCACC
>JBGSOU010000002.1:0-7912 GCA_041739025.1 Hyphomonas sp. | reverse complement strand
TGCAGGTGCCGGGGGGCAGCTTGGTCCAGCCATCGACGGAAATGCCGGTGCCCTGGCTGTGACCGACCGCCGTTTCGATGATGTAGCTGGTGCGGTTGCAGAGCTTCCAGCCGCTGCCGTCGGCATCCTGCGCGCGCGCCGGCAAGGCCAGCGCCGTGACGGTCACCAGGGCGAGGGCGGCAATTCTAAGAAACAAGCGTTCCAGCGCCATGTTCGGTAAACAGCTCCATGAGCAGGGCGTGCGGCGCACGCCCATCGAGGATAACCGCCGCCCCAACGCCTTGGACCACAGATTGGGCTGCGGTTTCAAGTTTCGGAATCATACCACCTGCAGCTGTGCCGTCCGCGATCAGGCCGGCGACCTCGCTGACGCGGATCTCGCGGATCAGGTTTTTGGCCTTGTCGAGCACGCCGGCGACATCGGTCAGCAGCAGAAGACGGCTGGCGCCGAGCGCCGCAGCGACCGCGCCGGCGGCCGTATCGGCGTTGATGTTGTAGCGGGCACCATCCTCGCCAATGCCCACCGGGGCGACCACCGGGATCAGGTCCGCATCCGAATCGCGCAGCGCCTTGAGCACGGACACGTCGACGAATTCAGGCTCGCCGACATAACCGAGATCGACGATCCGCTCGATGTTGCTGTCCGGATCCTTCTGGGTCTTGGTGGCCTTGCGGGCGCGGATCAGGTTGCCGTCGGCGCCGGACAGGCCGACCGCCTTGCCGCCCGCCGCATTGATCGCCCGCACGATGGATTTGTTGATCGGGCCGGACAGGACCATTTCGACGACTTCCATCGTCGCGTCGTCGGTGACGCGCAAGCCGTCCTTGAACTCGGACTTGATGGCCAGCTTGTCCAGCATCGCACCGATCTGCGGGCCGCCGCCATGCACCACGACGGGGTGAATGCCGAGCAGCTTGAGCAGCACCACATCGCGCGCGAACGCCTTTGCCAGATCGGGGTCCACCATCGCGTGGCCGCCGTATTTGATCACGATGGTCTGGTTGTCATAGCGCTGCAGGTAAGGCAGCGCTTCGGACAAGGTGCGGGCCGTCAGCAGGGCCTGGGTCTGGGCGTCGGTCATGGGCAGGCTGTCTAATGCGTTTTGGCCGGCCCGCGCAATGCCCGTTCAGCCAAGGGCGAGGCGCATGAACAGGCTGTTGGGATCGTCCGCATAGTCACCGAAGGGACCGCACACCGCGAACCCGTAGGCTTCGTACAGGCGGCGGGCGGGCATGAAGGCGTCCATCGATCCGGTTTCGAGCCAGAGCGCCTTGTAGCCCCGGCGGCGCGCCTCTGCGAGGATGTGTTCCAGCATGGACCGGCCGAGGCCCCGGCCCCGCTGCGCTTCGCGGGTGTGCATGGATTTGATCTCGCCCGTACCGTCGCCGAGATCCTTGAGCGCGCCGCAGCCGAGAAGCGCGCCGTCTTCCCAGAGGCTCCAGACGCTGACGGCCGGTTGTTTCAGTCCTTCAAGCGGCAGGAAGTGGCAGCTCTCCGGCGGCGAGGCGGCGAGCATGGTGCGGGCGTGGACGGCGATCAGGTCCGCCATCTCTGGGCCGGACAGGTCATCGGGACGGATTTCGGGCATGGCGTTCAACCTGACTGTTTCCCAGCGCTAGACCAGGCCGCAAACCGGTTCAAGCGGGCAGGCGACAAGCCCGGCGCAACCCATTAGGGTCGCTGGAAAACAAGGCTTGGGGGCAGGACATGAAGCGCATTCTGGCAGCATTCGGCGGGATCTTCGTCCTCGGGCTTCTGGGGGCGGGCGTGTGGCTGTGGCGCCCTCTGGGCGGCCAGCCCCCGGCGGCCTCGCTGGCGGCGGCGGCGGCCAATTATGACGCCGAGATCCTCCGCGACGCTTACGGCGTGCCGCACATCTATGGCGCGCGCGACGCCGACACCGCCTTCGGGCTTGCCTATGCGCATGCCGAAGATGATTTCGAGACGATCCAGGAAACGGTGGCCGCCGCGCGCGGCGTGCTGGCGCGCTACCGGGGCAAGGATGCGGCGGCGATTGACTATATCGCGTCGCTGCTGGGCGTCTGGGAGACGATCGAGGCGCGGTATGACGCGGACGTACCGGCCGGCGTGAAGGCGATGGCCGAAGGCTATGTGGCGGGCCTGAACCTGTATGCGTCCGAACATCCCGAGGCGACGTGGGCGGGCCTTGCGCCGTTCACGCCGGAGGATGTGGTGGCGGGCTTCATGTTCAAGACGCCGTTCTTCTACGGGCTTGACGACACGCTGCTGAAACTGTTCGGCGCGGACTATACCCAATCCATCGCGCTGGATCCGGCGGGGCCGAAGAAGGCCTTCCTGATGGGTCCCCGTCCGGCCAGCGAGCTGGGCTCGAATGCCTTTGCCGTCGCGCCGGCGCGCTCGGGCGACGGGGTCACCCGGCTGGTCATCAATTCCCACCAGCCGCTGACCGGACCGGTCGCCTGGTATGAAGCGCAGGTGACCTCCGGCGAGGGGCTCGACATTACCGGCGGACTGTTCCCCGGCACGCCGGTGATCCTGCACGGGTTCAACAAGCATCTCGGCTGGGCCAACACGGTCAGCGCGCAGGACCTGGTCGACATCTTCGTGCTGACGATCAATCCCGGCAACAAGAACCAGTACTGGCTGGACGGCGCGTGGGCCGATTTCGAGACCAGCACGGCACACATCAACGTCAAGCTGGCCGGGCCCTTTGCCTTTCCGGCGACCCGCGCCGTCAAGCGGTCCGTGCACGGACCGGTTATCGAAGGGCCGACCGGCACTTATGCCATCCGCTATGCCGGCATGGGCGAGATCCGGCAGCTGGAACAGTATTACCGGCTCGGCAAGTCCGAAGACCTGACCCAGTTCATGGACGCCATGTCAATGAATGCCCTGCCCTCGATCAACTACATCTACGGCGACAAGGCGGGCAACATCGCCTTTGTCCACAATGCGCAGTATCCCAAGCGCGATGATGCGTGGGACTGGTCCGGCGACATGCCGGGCGACCGGTCGGATCTGGTCTGGCAGGGTTACCATCCGTGGGCGGATGTGCCCAAGCTGGTCAACCCGCCCTCGGGCTTCCTCTTCAACTCCAACAACACGCCCTACGCCGCCACCGACGGACCGGGAAACCTCAAGCCGGACGACTTTCCGCAATCGATGGGGCTGCAGACCAACCAGTCCAACCGGTCCCTGCGCACGATCGAGCTGACCGGCGACATGGATCCGATCGGGCGGGCGCGCCTGCTGGCGATGAAGTTCGACAACACCTATGCGCAAGGCTCGGAAGCCGATGACGTGGTCAAGGCCGTGCTGGCGGCCGACTGGTCGGCCGAGCCCGAACTGGCGGAGGCCGCCGCGCTGCTGGCCCGCTGGGACTATGGCACCGGCGCGTCAAGCCGCACGGCGGCGCTGGGCAGCCTGACGACCAACCGCGCAATCACCGAGAAGTATACCCGCATCAAGGCGCCGCCGCCGGAAACGGCGTTCCGCGAGGCGGTCGCCTGGCTGAAACTGCATCATGGCCGGGTGGATCCGGAATGGGGCGAGGTGAACCGCCTCGTGCGCGGCGCCGTCAGCCTGCCGATCAGCGGCGGGCCGGACACCTTGCGCGCGGTCTATCCCAGGGAAATCCGGGATGATGGCGAGCTGCACATGTCAGCGGGCGACACCTGGATTGCCCTGGTGGAATGGGACGCAGACGGCCGGCAGACGGCGCAGGTGGTCAGTCCGTACGGAAGCGCCACGCTGGACGAGACCTCGCCGCACTATGCCGATCAGGCGGCGCTGTTTGCAGCGGAAGACTGGCGGGATGCCCTGTTGACGCTGGCGGACGTCGAGGCGCAGGCCTCGCGCACCTATCGTCCGGGCAAGGACTAGAGCCCCGGGACCTCAGGCGCCCGGCGGCGGGAGGAAGGCGACAATCTCGGCGCGCAGTTCGGGAATGCCCCAGCCCTTTTCCGACGAGGTCTGCAGGACGACCGGATGGGCCGCCCCGCGCTTGCGCAGCTTGGCGGAGACCTCGGCAGCGGTCTTTTCGACTTCAGGCTTGGGCACCTTGTCGATCTTGGTCAGCACGATCTGGTAGGTCACGGCGGCGCCATCCAGAAGGTCCATGATCTCGTGGTCGGTATCCATCAGGCCGCGGCGGGAATCGACCAGCAGGAAGACGCGGCGCAGGCTGGGCCGGCCGCGCAGGTAGGACTTGATCAGTTTCTGCCAGGCGGCGACCTGCGTCTTGGACACCTGCGCGTACCCGAAGCCCGGAAGGTCCACGAGGTAGAGGCGGCCTTCGCCGATGTCGAAATAGTTCAGCTCCCGCGTGCGCCCCGGCTCGGTGGAAGCGCGGGCCAGCTTGGCACGCCCCGTCAGGGCATTGATCAGGCTCGACTTGCCGACATTCGACCGGCCCGCAAAGCAGACTTCGACCCGGTCGGCCACGGGCAGGCCCTGGAGGTCCACGACGCCCATGATGAATTCCGCCGAACCGCTGAACAACTGGCGGCCGGCTTCGATCTGGTCATCGGGGTAAGAGGGCGCTTGCACCTACTCTGCCGCCGCCTTGCGCCGTCCGAGCAGGCCGGCGACAAACTTGCCGACTTCCGTCTCGGCGCCGTTGAGGCGCATGATCGTGTATTGCTGGATGAAGGTCAGCACGTTCGACCAGACCCAGTACAGCACGAGACCGGCGGCAAATCCTCCGAACACGAACATGAAGACCAGCGGCATCGCCATGATGATGCGTGCCTGCATCTTGTCCGGCGGCGGCGGCGACAGCGACTGCAGCACGGCCATGGTGCCGCCATATAGCAGCGGCAGCAGGCCGATGCCGAAAATCGTGCCGATGATGAAGATGCCCTTGATGTCGGCCGCCGCCCAGGGAAGCAGGCCGAACAGGTTGCCGATGGCGGTCGGATCCGGCGCCGAGAGATCCTTCATGTACCAGAAGGGCTCGTGGCGCATGTCGAGCGTCACATAGAGCGTCTTGTAAAGCGCGTAGAAGATCGGGATCGTGACGAGGATGGGCAGGCAGCCGCCGATCGGGTTGGCGCCCTCCTGCTTGTAGAGCTTCATGATCTCCTGCTGCTTGCGCTGGGGATCGGAGGCGAAGCGCTCGTTGATTTCCTTCATCGGCTCCTGAAGCTTCTTCAGCTTCGCCATCGACTTGAAGCTGGCATTGTAGAGCGGCACCAGCGGCAGCTTGATGAGCACCGTGAAGGCGAGGATCGCCCAGCCGAACGAGCCGACATGGCCATGCAGCCAGTGCAGGACGTAGAAGAACGGCTTGGTGAGGAAGTAGGCCCAGCCCCAGTCGATCGCGTCGATCATCATGGGAATGCCCTTGGCCTTCTCATATTCGCTGAGGACTTCGAATTTCTTGGCGCCGGCAAAGATCCGGTTCTCGACCGTGACGCTCGCGCCGGGCGCGAGGCTGACATCGGCGCCTTCGGTGCGCACTTCGAGCGGGCCGCCGCGGGCAAGACTGGCCTTGTTGACCGACGCCGTGAAAGGCGCGGCCTGGTCGGGAACCAGCGCGCTCATCCAGTACATGTCGGAAAGGCCCCACCAGCCGCCTTCGGCCGACGGGAAGTTGCCATCTGCCGACTCGCCATTGGCTTTCTTGGATTGCATCATCGGCTTGTATTTCTGCAGGCGCAGGGTGCCGTCGACGGTGCCCATAAGACCCATATGCGCCAGACCGCCAGAACTGGCCGAGGCCGGGTCGGTGGCTTTCAGGAAATCGTCAAAGGCGCCGTGGCGTTCAATCGAACCGATCGGGCGCAGGGATTTGGCTCCGTCACCCGTATTGGTCACCGTATCGCGGAAGGTGAAGAGATAGTTTTCGTCCACCGAGATCACGCGGTCGATGGTCACTGCCTCGGTTTCGAGGCGCAGGGTTACGGGATTTCCGGAACCCAGAACGCCATCACCTACCTGCTGCCAGGGCGAGTTGCGCCCGGCGACCAGCGTATTCCCGTCAGCCCAGTAATAGGTCGAAAAATAGCTGAACTCCGCTTCTTCAGGCCGCAGCAGGCGGATCTCTTCGGTTTTTTCGACCGTCAGGAAGTAATTCTTGAGGCGCAGGTCATCGAGACGGGCGCCGGCAAGACGAATCGAGCCGTCGAGGGCAGGCGAGTCCAGAGCGATCCGGGGCGAGGCAGAGAGCGCTTCGGGCAAGTCTTTCGGACCGGCTGCGGCCAATGCGGCGGTATCGACCGGGGCAGCCTGCTGCTGGGCGGCAATGACGGCCTGCTGGGCCTCGTAGCGCTTCTGGGCGGGCTCCATCATGAACTTCTGATAGAGAAAGACGAACGCAATCATCGCCACCATGGCGAGAAGGAAGTTGCGCTGATCTTCTTTTTCCATGGGGAGTGTTCCGCAAATCTGTGGGCAGGGCGCCAGAGTCAGGCACAGGAGGCATCAAATGCGCGCGAGGCTTATCAGCGCGCTTTCCATATCGTCAAGCAATCGGGACCAGCCTACTTCGAGCGTCGCCTCGCGGGCGATGAACACATAGTCCCATCCGGGGCGGCCATAACGCGGCAGCAGGCTGCGGGAGGCCTCCCGCAGCCGGCGTTTGGCGCGGTTGCGCTGTACGGCCCCGCCGATCTTCTTTGTCGCAGTAAAGCCTTCCCCGACATGATCGCCGGGCGTCTCGCCGGGGCGGATCCGGGTCTGGATGACGACGGATTTGCGCCGCTCCGCTGCGCCATCGCGTACAAAAGTGAATTCGCGTCGCTTCTTGAGGCGGCGCGTTTCACGGAGCACTGGATTTTCGGGGCCGGACATGGGCGGCCTCCCGGTTAGCGAGCCGATAAAGCCCGCGGGGGGAGAACTAGGCCGTCAGGGTCTTGCGGCCCTTGGCGCGGCGGCGTGCCAGCACCTTGCGGCCATTCTTCGTGCCCATGCGCTCGCGGAAGCCATGCGTGCGCTTGCGGCGGAGGTTGCTTGGCTGGAACGTGCGTTTCATGGGACTGCTCTGGAGCTGGGATATCGGAAAGGGGGGGCAATACAGGCGGGCGCCGCCGCGGTCAAGCCGGGCGGGGTGCAAATTTACCGTACACAAGCACGGATCATCACCGCCTCGTGAGATGCCTTGGCCTCACTGTGCCTCTATGAGACCGCCTGACGCCCCGGAACAGCATTGAAGACATATCCATGCGCCTCGCCGCCATTTGCCTCATTGCCCTTGCGGGGGCCCTTTTCCCATCCGCTGGATCAGCCGATACCCCCTCCCAGACCCAAGCGGAGACGCCCGTGCCTGCCGTACATGCTGACTGGACCCGCCTGTTGAAGATCTACGTGAAGGCAGGCCCGGACGGGCTGACGCGGTTTGACTATGGAGCGCTGAAAGCCTCGGCCCAAGACCGCGCGGCGCTGGACGCCTATATCGCCCGGTTCGCCGATATGGACCTCTCGGCCAAATCCAATGCCACTTTCGCGGCCTGGGCCAATCTCTACAATGCCGTCACGGTGCGCCATATTTTGGAGCGCTATCCGGTAAAATCGATCAAGGACGGTTACCTGACCGGACCGTGGAAACAGGTGAAGGTGCAGGCGGGCGGCGAGGAGATTTCCCTCGATGCCATCGAGCACAAGGTGCTGCGCAAGGTCTGGGGCACGCCGGAAGTGCATTATGCGATCAACTGCGCCTCCTATAGCTGCCCGAACCTGCCAGCGAAGGCCTGGGAAGCGGCGAGCCTGAAGACGGACCTCGCAGAAGCTGCCCGCGCTTACATCAACCATCCGCGCGGCGTGACCGTGACCGCGAAAGGCCTGACCGTATCGTCGATCTATGACTGGTTCGAAGAGGACTTTGGCGGCTCGAAAGCGGCGGTGATCGATCACATTCTGAAACATGCCGAACCCGGCCTCGCCGAGAAAATCCGCGCGAACCCGAAGATTTCCAAATACGGGTACGACTGG
>JBGSOU010000595.1:0-5114 GCA_041739025.1 Hyphomonas sp. | reverse complement strand
CGTGAGGTTCCGGAGGCGCTTCTGGCCCAGCTCGCGCCGGGTGGCAGGCTCGCGGCGGCCCGGGTTTCGGGGGCGGTTGCCGAGATCATGTCGGTCCCGGCAGGGGGCGAGGCGGTGTGCACGCCGTTTTTCCAGCAGGTTCCGGCGTTGACCCCGGGCAAGGCCGCTGCGCTCTGAGGCCTGCAGGGTGTGTTTGCCAAGCCCCGGCGCCACAGCTATACGGCAGGCAGATTCATGAAATTGGCAGGATTCGAGGAGAAGCGGGCATGCGGGACAAATTGATGGTGTCAGGCCTCGTCCTTTCGCTGATGGCAGCGCCGGCTCTGGCGCAGGCTGCGCCCGCCCCGGCCGGTCCGAGCCTGATCACGCAGCTACTCTTCTTCGTGCCGCTGATCCTGATCTTCTACTTCCTTCTGATCCGCCCGCAGCAGCAGCGCGCCAAGAAACATGCCGAGATGATCGCCGCCGTGAAGCGCGGCGATACGGTCGTCACGTCGGGCGGCCTGATCGGCAAGGTCAACAAGGTCAATGATACCGAGATCACCCTCGACCTCGCCGAGAATGTGCGGGTCCGTGTGATCAAGGCGATGGTCATCGAAGTGCGCAACAAGGCTGAGCCCGTTCCGGCGAACGACTAGGCCGCGGCGGCCGAAAGACGGCCCCCCAAGGAAAGTTCCATGCTTCAGTTTCCACTCTGGAAAGTCATCCTGATTGTCCTCACGCTCGCCTGGGGCGTCGTGATGGCTTTGCCCAACGTCGTGAACATGAGCGGCGCGCCCGGCTTCATGCCGAAAGAAGGCGTCAATCTCGGCCTTGACCTGCGCGGCGGCGTTTACCTCGAAATGGAAATCCGGGCCGAGGACGTGATCGGCGGACGGCTGGAAGTGTTTGCGCGCGACGTGCGCACCGCGCTCGCCCGTACCGATTCCGCAGATCCGGTGCCGCACCTCGCCGAGGTGAACGGCCAGACAATGACGATCAAGCTGACGCGTGCCGACGAGGCAGGGAATTTCCCGGTCGCTGAGACCATCGCCCGGATCGACAAGGTCAACGGCCCGCTTGAAGGCGGTCTTGCCGGGGGCAAGACCTATGAGGTAACCCGCGCCGGCCCGGATTCCATCCTCGTCTCGGTACCGGAGAATTCCGAAAACCTGATGATGATGGACGCCCTGTCCAAGACCGAGACCATCGTCCGCCGCCGCGTCGACCCGGATGGTGTCGCCGAGATTGCGATCACCCCGTCGGGCACCAGCCGTCTTGTGCTGGAAGCGCCGGGCGAGCCGGATCCGGAGCGTTTGAAGTCGCTGCTCAGCCGCGATGGAAGGATGACGTTCAACATCGTGGATGACAGCCCCTCGGCCATTACGGCCGCGCAGGCCGGCGTCGTGAAACCCGGCTACCGGCTGATCTCCGGACCGACAACCGGTCCGCTGCTGGTGCGCTCGATTCCGGAAATCGTCGGTTCCGACATCGCCACCGCCAGCCAGGGCAATGACGAGGCCAACCGGCCGCAAATCAACTTTCGCCTCAATTCCAATGGCGCGCGCAAGTTCTTCGAGACGACCCGCGCCAACACCAACAAGCGTTTCGCTATCGTGCTCGACGACGTGATCATGTCGGCGCCGAACATCAACGAACCGATTGCGGGCGGCAACGTGCGTATCACCGGCGACTTCACGATGGACGAGGCGCAGGATCTCGCTGCGATCATCTCGGCAGGCGAAATGCCGGCCAAGCTGCAATTCCTTGACCAGCGTACGGTCAGCGCGACGCTGGGCCGGGATTCGATCAATGCCGGTATCCGGGCGTCGGTGATCGGCATCCTGCTCGTCGCCGGGTTCATGATCCTTGCCTATAACCTGCTGGGCATCTTTGCCGTCGCCTCGCTGGCGGCCAACGTCATTCTGATCTTCGGCGCGCTGTCCGGCCTCGGCGCCACGCTGACCCTGCCGGGCATTGCCGGCATCATCCTCACCATCGGCATGGCGGTCGACGCGAACGTGCTCGTGTTCGAACGCATCCGCGAGGAACAGCAATCCGGGCGCAGCCTTCTGACGGCCGTGCAGGCTGGTTATGAGCGCGCCCTGTCGACTATTCTTGACGCCAACATCACGACGCTGATTGCGGCCGCCATCCTGTACCTGCTCGGAAGCGGGCCCGTGAAGGGTTTCGCCGCGACGCTTGGCATCGGGATCCTGACCTCGGTGTTCACGGCCTTCGTGGTGACACGCTGGCTGACCGTGGTCTGGATCAAGACGTTCAAGACCAAGCAACTTTCGGTCTAGGACCGGGGAGAGACTGCCATGCTGATGAAGATCTGGCCGAAGGAAACGAGCCTCAAGTTCATGAACTTGCGGATGGCGGGCACCTTGTTTTCGGTGCTGCTGCTGACGGCATCGATCTTCTTTCTGGGCACGCGGGGGCTCAATTTCGGTGTCGACTTTGCCGGTGGCACGGCGATGGAACTGAACGCGACCGAAACGGTCAACGAGAGCACCGTTCGCGCAGCCATTCCGTTCAGCGCGGATGTCAACGCGGCTGTCGGCACGGACGCGCGTCGCATCGTGGTCGTGAAGTTCGGTGAGGCGCCTGAGGCGCTGCTGGGGCCTGAATTCCAGGCTCTCAGCCCCGAGGAAAAAGCAGAGCAAGCCAGCGGCGCGACCAACGAACTGGTTGTGCGCAGCCTGGTCGAAACGCTGGGTGTCAATCCGGGTACGGACATCCTCAAGAATGACACGGTCGGACCGAAGGTCTCGAAGGAGCTGTTCCGGGACGGCATCACGGCGCTCGTCGTGGCGTTGATCCTGATGCTGGCTTACATCTGGTACCGGTTTGAATGGCAGTTTTCCATCGGCGCCGTGGCGGCGCTGGCGCATGACGTGATCATCACGCTGGGCGTGTTTGCGTTCCTGCAGCTGGAGTTCAACCTGACGACCATCGCCGCGCTTCTGACGATCATCGGCTATTCGATGAACGACACCGTGGTCGTATTCGACCGGGTGCGAGAAGAGCGGCGCAAGTACAAGAAAATGCCGGACCGCGACGTCATCGACCTCGCCCTCAACTCGACCCTGTCGCGCACCTTGCTGACCTCAGGCACGACGCTTCTAGCACTGCTCGCGATCTTCTTCCTTGGCGGGCCGGTCCTGCGCGGCATGAGTTTCGCGCTGATCTGGGGCATCGTGATCGGAACCTACTCGTCGATCTTCATCGCCTCGTCGATCGTGCTGTCGCTCGGCATGGACCTGACTCAGAAGACTGTCGACGACACGCCGGGTTTCCAGGGCGTCTGACCCCGGTCAGACGTTGAAGCGGAACAGCATGACGTCGCCGTCCTGAACGATGTATTCCTTGCCCTCGGAGCGCATCTTTCCCGCGTCCTTGGCACCGACTTCACCGTTACAAGAGACGAAATCCGGGAAGGCGATGGTTTCGGCCCGAATGAAGCCCTTCTCGAAATCACCGTGGATCACCCCGGCTGCCTTCGGCGCCGTCCAGCCCTTCTTGATGGTCCAGGCGCGTGCCTCTTTCGGGCCGACGGTGAAATAGGTCTGCAGGCCGAGGAGTTCATAGCCAGCGCGGATCAGGCGCGTCAGGCCGGGCTCGGTGAGGCCAAGCGAGGCGAGGTACTCGGCCCGGTCATCCCCGTCGAGCAGGGCGAGTTCGCTTTCGATCTGGGCCGAGAAGACGACGCAGCCGGCGCCTTCCAGCTTGGCGCGTTCTTCAACCCGTTTCGAATAGGCATTGCCGGTGGCGGAGCTGCTCTCGTCCACGTTGGCAACGAACAGCACCGGCTTCGAGGTCAGAAGCTGCAGCATCTGCCAGGCGCGCTGGTCGTCGGCGGGCACCTTGGCATGGCGGGCAGGACGTCCCTCGGTCAACTCGGCGAGCGCAAGGTCAATCAGCGCGACCTGGGCCTTGGCATCCTTGTCGCCGGAATTGGCCTTCTTGATCACGTTCTGCTTGCGCTTCTCGAGGCTTTCGAGGTCGGCCAGCATCAGTTCGGTTTCAACGACTTCGAAGTCTGCCACAGGATCGACGACGCCGCGCACATGGGTGATGTCGTCATTGTCGAAGCAGCGCAGCACATAGATGATGGCGTCGGTTTCGCGGATGTTGGCGAGGAACTTGTTGCCGAGGCCTTCGCCCTGGCTGGCGCCTTCGACGAGGCCGGCAATATCCACGAAGTTCATGCGGGCCGGGATGATCTCCTTCGAACCGGCAATCTTTGCCAGCGCGTCCAGGCGCGCCTCCGGCACGGCGACTTCGCCAACGTTCGGCTCGATGGTGCAGAAGGGGTAGTTGGCGGCCTGTGCCGCTGCCGTCTGGGTGAGCGCGTTGAACAGGGTGGACTTGCCCACGTTCGGCAAACCCACGATTCCGCATTTGAAGCCCATGGCGCCTTGTCCTCCGGATTGGCTGATCCGGCGCCTTACCCCCTTTCTCACTGCAAAAACAGGCACAAAAATCGCTTGGCAGCTTAAATGGCTAGCCTGGCCAGACTGCGGGGGTATTCTGCCGTGGTTAACCGTATCAGAAGGGTACACGCGCCCATGACTTATGACGTCTTCCTTGTGTCGGCGCTCGAAGATCGGGACACCGCCAAGCTGATTGCGCGCCGTCTCCGGTCCCTCAAATTTCGCGTCTGGTTCGACCAGAAGCAGGAAGACGAGACGTTTGACGCCAAAGATGCGCGCGATGCGATGAATTCGCAGATGATGCTGGTGCTCTGGTCGGCCAATGCCGTGAAGAGCGACTGGGTGCGGGCGGCGGCTTCGGTCGGCCATTCGCGCGGTGACGCACTGGTGCAGGCTGCGCTCGACAAGGCGATTCCTTACGAGCCTTTCCGCCAGCACAAGCGTTTCGGACTGGACGCCATGACCTCGCGCAAGACGCCGCCGGGCTTTGTGGACCTGATTGATGAACTCGGCCGCCGTCAGGGACGCAGCGACCTGCGTCAATGGATTGCCTATGGCGCGCAAGATGAAGACCAGCGCCTCGACTGGCTGGCCGCGCACCCCTCGGACCCGCTGGCGGTCGAAGCCAGGAAGAAGCGCGACAAGGATCTCGGCATCAAGCCGGCGCCCGCCCGCGAAGCGATCGGAGCTGCGGCG
>JBGSOU010000571.1:0-4166 GCA_041739025.1 Hyphomonas sp. | reverse complement strand
TCGGTCATTCCTCGCTCACGCTGCCTCGGACAAATCCACCAGTGTCCCTTTTTTGGAGACTATCCTGTCAATATCAAGAATTAGTGCAATTTGTCCGTCGCCGAGGATTGTGGCGGCCGCGATTCCCGGAACCGAACCATAATTTTCTTCGAGTCCCTTGATCACGACCTGGCGCTGGTCGAAGATTTCATCGACCAGAAGCGCACTGAGAGCGCTGTCCTCTGTCTGTGTGAGGACCACGATCTGATTGTCGACTTTCCCGAGCGGCGCGCGATATCCAAGCGTGCCGCCGACATCGACGAGCGGGACAAAAGCGCCGCGAACAAAGACGACTTGTCCGTCCGTCGAAAATTCGTGGATGTCTTCGGCCCGGGGCTTCAGCGTTTCCACAATATCCGTGAGCGGAATGATCATGGTCTGGCCGGCAATTCGGACAACCATTCCGTCCAGGATCGCAAGCGTGAGGGGCAGGCTGATGATGAAGGAGGAGCCTTGGCCGGGAACCGAAACAATGGACACGCGCCCGCCGAGCGCCTGAATGGACTTCTTGACGACATCCATGCCAACGCCGCGGCCCGAGAGGTTCGAAATCTCAGATGCAGTCGAGAAGCCTGGCATGAACAGCAGGTTGTCGATCTCGCCATCCGACAATTGGTCATCGGCCGAGATCAGACCCTTCTCGATCGCGATCTGGCGCACGCGCGGGCGGTTGATGCCCGCGCCGTCGTCGCTCACTTCGATGATCACGCGGCCGGAGCGGTGCATGGCTGAAAGCCGCACCACGCCTTCGCGGGGTTTTCCGGCAGCTTCACGTTTTTCCTTGGACTCAAGCCCATGATCGACGGCATTGCGGATCATGTGGGTCAGCGGATCGGACAGGCGCTCGATGACGATCTTGTCGACTTCCGTCGACTCGCCTTCCGTCACCAGCCGCACGTTCTTGCCGGTTGCGTTGGACGCTTCCCGAACGATCCGCGACATCCGCTGGAACAGCGGCTTCACGGGCTGGGCGCGGATCGACATCACGCTTTCCTGAATGTCCCGGGTCAGTTGCTTGAACTCATCGAGTCCGCCGGCCAGGGGTGAGTTGGGCGGGAAGCCGGCATCGAATACGGCCTGGGACAACATCGACTGGTTGATCACCAGCTCGCCGATCAGGTTGATCAGCCTGTCGACACGGTCCAGTTCGACCCTGACGGTCGCTTTCGGGGCTTTTCCGAGATCCTTGCCGGTGCCATCGGACGATGCGCCCGCCGAAGGGGCGTGTTCGGCATCGTCAAGGAAGGCGGGTGCAGCGACTTCCATGGACTTTTGTTCCGCAGGCTGAATTACAGGGGGGGGAGGAAGCTCTGAGGAATCGAGCGCGACGGGCTCGATCTTGAGGTCGCATTCGTCTTCAACAAATTCGAAGACTTCCCGGATTGCGTTTTCAGGGACAGCGGCGGGAAGGGTGAGCGACCATTTGAGGTAGCTCTTTTCGCAGTCGATATCGTCGAGGAGAAGCAGGTCGCTCCAGTCGCACGTCACCGAATAATGGCCCAGATGCCGAAGCGCCCGCAGCAGCAGGACCGAGTCATTTCCGCGCGCAAAGAGATTCTCGTGCGGCGACAGCGTCACGCGCCAGCCATTCATCTCGGCGGGAGCGGGTTCTGCCGCGAAATCGAGGCTGAAATCGAGTGCGATCGGCTCGAAGACGAAGTTCTCGACGCTGGTCGCGCTGTCGTCGCTGTCGATGAATGAGGCCAGTTCGGAGATCAGGTGGTCGATCTGCTCGCCGT
This sequence comes from Hyphomonas sp., assembly GCA_041739025.1. Classification (GTDB taxonomy): domain Bacteria; phylum Pseudomonadota; class Alphaproteobacteria; order Caulobacterales; family Hyphomonadaceae; genus Hyphomonas. The sequence goes on along the minus strand of JBGSOU010000571.1, from coordinate 2,388 downwards.
CGACAGGATCACCGGATTGGGCCGACGCCACGAGATCCGCCAGAAAGTCGGCCGAACGAAGAAACAGGCCAATCAGATCAACCTGGGGCTCAAGCCGTCCCGCCCGGACTTCGTCCAGCGTGGTCTCGAACTTGTGTGCAAAGCGGACGAGGTCGTTGAGCGCGAATGCGCCCGCGCCGCCCTTGATGGAGTGAACCGCACGAAAGACCGAGTTCACCTTTTCCGGGTCGCGGTCGCCATCACGAATGGCAGACAGACCCGCTTCAAGATCCTGAAGCAGATCCTCACATTCAAGGAAGAATGTTTCCCGGATTTCGTCCATCGAGTCCATGGTCAGCCCCGTATCCGTTGGTTCAAGCCGCTACACGGTGAATGATGCTGATCAGCTTTTCCTTGTTGAAGGGCTTCACGATCCAGCCGGTTGCACCCGCATCGCGTGCGCGCTGCTTCAGATTGTCGGCACTTTCGGTCGTCAGCGTAAGGATTGGAACCCGCTTGAAATCGTCCCGGGCGCGAACGGCCTCGATGAAGCCAAACCCGTCCATGCGCGGCATGTTGATGTCGGTGATGATGACCTGAGGATTGACCTCGTCGATGACCTCCAGGCCATGAATGCCATCTTCGGCGAGGTGCACCTCGAAGCCGGCCTCAGCGAGGGCAAGGCGGATCATGTCCCGCATGGTCCGAGAATCGTCGACTGCCAAAATTCTGAGCGTCATTGTATAGCCCCTTGTTCCTCTGAGAATGCTTTGTCGAGCCCAGTAAATTCCAGAGCTTGAACCATTGATTGTGATGGCGACACCAGGTTGAAGCTCTGAACGTCTGCCTCCCAGGTCAGTTTGGCGCTCAGCAGCAATTGCAGGCACCCCCCGCCGATGTGGCCGACATTGCTGGCATCAATCACAATCGCGTGCCCGCGCCGGGCGAGCAGGGCGGCCTGGAGTCCGGCCACCGCCTTGGCGCCGAGGTCCGACTCGAGAACGAGCGAATTGGCAGCTTCAAGATCCGTCAACGGTCGATATCCCTTCAACATGCAGAAGCGTGCGTCTCAGTGGAGGCGCCGCAGTTCGCCCTTCATATTTCCATGATGATTTAACGGGGGTTGATGAATTTTGCTTTAAAGCCGGACCCGTAAGCCGGGCTCACCGTTTCCGTCCGGGTCCGGCGCATCAAGGTGCCTTGGAAGATGGTAAATCCGTCCATTCCCTTACGCGCCTTCAAAAACAGCCTGCGGACGAAAGCACGCGCCGGAATGTAAATGTTCCGGTCCGGTTCGTTAACCATTGTCTCATCGCTTGTGGCAACGCACGCACGTAACCGTCTCGATCATCGATGCCCGGATCGCGGTCTGCTTCAAGCGCGCCACCAGCTGAAAGAGGGACGCGCACGCTCCGGGCGGCCTTCGTCGGGGCGTCCTGAACGCGGATGCCGGCCGCGCACAGGGCCGCGGCGCCTGTGCCGAAAGTTCCTTGTTTCCTGCGGTGGGCACGGCAGGACCCGGTTCAAACGCGGACGGATTGATGCAATAGAGCTCTCCAGCTCGCGGTTCTGAAGCCAGGTTGAATGCTCAAATGTCTGAATTGCATGATTTCACCTTCTCCGTCGCTCCGATGATGGACTGGACGGACAGGCATTGCCGGGCCTTTCACCGCACGCTGACAAAACGTGCGCGGCTCTGGACCGAGATGGTGACGGCAGATGCCGTGGTGCACGGCGACCGCGCCCGGCTGCTCGGGTTCAGCCCGGTCGAGCACCCGCTTGTGCTGCAACTGGGCGGTTCCGATCCCGCCAAACTGGCCGAAGCGGCGCGGATTGCGGAAGGCTTTGGCTATGACGAGGTAAACCTCAATTGCGGCTGTCCGTCGGAACGGGTGCAGTCGGGCGCCTTCGGGGCCTGTCTGATGGCGGAGCCGGATCTCGTGGCAGGGTGTGTGGCCGCCATGCGCGCCGCAGTTTCCATTCCCGTCACTGTCAAGAACCGCATTGCCATTGATGACCTGCCGGCGCGGGAAACACTGTTCACCTTCATCGACAAGGTTTCGGCCGCTGGATGCTCCGTGTTCACCGTACACGCGCGCGCGGCCTGGCTCAAAGGCCTCAGCCCCAAGGAAAACCGCGAAGTCCCGCCGCTGGATTACGGCCTGGTCGCCGCCTTGAAGGCGGCGCGGCCGGACCTCACGATCATCCTCAATGGCGGCATCACCACGCTCGATCAGTGTGCAGAGCAGCTCAAGACATTCGACGGCGTCATGCTCGGCCGCGCCGCCTACCAGACGCCCGGCCTGCTGGGCGAAGTCGACGCCCGCCTCTACGGGGCGGGCGCCGCTGTCTCTGCAGCCGATGCCATCCGGGCTTACGAGCCCTACATCGCCGCGCGCCTCGCCGAAG
>JBGSOU010000529.1:0-2256 GCA_041739025.1 Hyphomonas sp. | reverse complement strand
GATCTTGCCCGGCACCTTCGTCCTGCGCTCGGATCGCCCGCTCAGCGATGTGCGCCGCCGCCTGTTTGCCACCGTCCCGCAAGACACCCAGCTCATGATCTTCGAATCCCGCGACGCCCGTCTCGGCTGGACCGGCCTCTCGATCCAGGGCGCCGAAGGTCTGCGCGCCGTCTGGGACGCGCCACTTGCTCCGCCTGCGGACTAGTCGATCCGCTTGATCTGCGCGCGGTGGCGCTGCCAGTTCTCGACATAGTGCATCGCCGACATCCGGATCATCTGCACCTGCTGCGGTGACAGCTCCTTCACCACCTTGCCCGGCGCCCCCATCACCAGCGAATTGTCCGGGATCTCCTTGCCTTCGGAAATCAGCGTGTTCGCCCCGATGATGCAGTTCTTGCCGATCTTCGCGCGGTTGAGGATCGTCGAGCCCATGCCGATCAGCGTATCGTCCCCGATCTCGCAGCCGTGCAGGATGACGCGGTGGCCGACCGTCACGTTGGCGCCGAGGGTTACCGGCGCGCCGATGTCCGTATGGATGACCGTGAGGTCCTGGATGTTGGTATTCTCGCCGATGGTGATCGGATCATTGTCACCGCGCAGCACGCAGCCGTACCAGACTGATGCATTTTCGCGCAGGATCACGTTGCCCATGACCTCGGCACTGCCGGCAATCCAGCTGTTTCCGCTCTCCGGCAATGTCGGCCTGACTCCATTCAATTCATACATGGCCATTTTTTGGGCTCCCTGGTCCGGTGTCTTGTTACGGCTGCGGAATGTCATTTAACCGTCTGATAATGATGGTATTCTATAAGGGTTGTAGATTCGGAGAGGCAATGGCCGTTTACGCGCCTACTTACCCCTCGACACCGGAAGCCCGGCTTCCGGATGCTGGCAGCTCCGCCGCCGGGCCTGCCCTCCGCACCATCCACCGTTTCGCCAAGCCGCTGCGCATTTTCGCCAGCGGCTTTTTTCATGCCCGCAGCCAAGGAGGCCTCCCATGGGTAAACGCAATGCAGCCAAGCGCCTGAAGACCGCAACCGAGGTTCGTTCCTCGGCCTGGTTCGACGAGCCCAGCCGCAACAAGGGACCCCTCCTCCACGCCATCGAAGGGGGCCGCCGCAGCTGGCACCCCGATGACGGCGAAACCGTCACCAACCTGCAGCCCCAGGAGCGCACCCAGCGCTACCAGAAAACCATCAAGCCACGCTCGGAAAACCAGGCCCAGCTGATGAACGCGATGGATTCCCATGCGCTCGTCTGCGCCCTCGGCCCGGCCGGCACCGGCAAGACCTATCTCGCCATCTGCAAGGCCGTCGAAGCCCTGCAGAAAGGCAAGGTCTCGAAGATCATCCTGTCGCGTCCGGCCGTTGAAGCCGGCGAGCAGCTCGGCTTCCTGCCGGGCGGCATGGAAGACAAGCTCGCGCCTTACCTGCGCCCGCTCTACGATGCCCTCGCCGACCGCCTCTCCCCCGCCCAGCTGAAGCACATGCTGGCCGACGGCACGATCGAGATCGCCCCCATCGGCTTCATGCGCGGGCGTACACTGAACAATGCCTTCGTCGTTATCGACGAGGCGCAGAACTGCACCTACACGCAGCTGAAAATGCTCCTGACACGTCTCGGCTGGCATTCGACGATGGTGATCACCGGCGATCCCGGCCAGACTGACCTCCTGCCGGAATTCTCCGGCCTCGCCAAAGCCGCCGAACGCCTCGAAGCCCTCTCCGGCGCCGCTGTGATCAAGCTCGAAGCCGCCGACGTGGTGCGCCACCCGCTCGTCGCCGAAATGCTGGACGTCCTTTAAAACTGTCATCCCGGGCAAAGGCCGCAGGCCGATTGACCCGGGACCCACGCGAGGCAGCAGCTCGTCCTCAAGGCGGGCTGTTTGCTTTTCAGACCGCTTGACGCCCCCGCCCTCCCCGCCTCAGGTGCCTCACAACCTGAAACGCCGGAGGAGCCCCGTCATGATCCGCCACGCCGCGCTTGCGCTGCTCCTCGCCGTCTTCGCCCTCTTAACCGCCCGCGCCGAGGAAGCCGCCCCGATGAAAACCTATGCCTCCTTCGACGGCACCCCGATCCGCTATCACGACCTCGGCACCGGCCCCGTCGTGATCCTCCTGCACGGCTTCTCCGGCAACGCCGACCTCAACTGGTTCCAGCCCGGAATCGCCCAGAAAATCGCCGCCGCCGGCTACCGTGTCATCGCGCCGGACCTGCGCGGACACGGCGCCTCGCCCTACGACGCCCCGCCCGAAC
>JBGSOU010000570.1:0-3462 GCA_041739025.1 Hyphomonas sp. | reverse complement strand
GCGGTCATTCGTGGTCGAGGGGCGGGCGGGCCTCTTCGGGGGTGCCCGCAAACAGCCGGATCTTGCGCCGGTTGTTTGCCCCCTTGGCCGAGCGTTTGCTGCCATAGGCATAGGCGCCGCGGCCATAGGAGTAATAGTAATAGCCGCTTTCATAGCCGGATTTCTTGGCGTCGAACTTCGTCAGGACCACGCCGACCACGTTGGACCGGCTTTCGGTCAGACGCTCCACCGTGCGCTGCGCCGCCGGGCGCCGGATCGAGCCCGACTCCACCACGATGATCGTCGCGTCGCAGACAGATCCGAGGATCGGCGCATCGGCAAACCCGAGCAGCGGCGGGGAATCGATGATGACGAGGTCGAAGATCTCGCCGGCCTCTTCGATCAGGGCCGGCAGGCGCGGGCTGGACAGAAGCTCGGCCGGGTTCGGCGGAATAACGCCGCTCGGCAAAAGGAACAGGCCCTCGGTGCTCGACCCGATGACATGGTTCTCGAGCGGTTCGTCTCCCGTCAGGAGCCCCGAAAGGCCGACAGAGTCCTTGCCATTGGCCACGAAGGACGGCTTGCGCAGATCGGCGTCGATGATCAGGACACGCCGCCCGGAGCGGGCAAAGGACATGCCGAGCGACACGGTCGTGCTGGTCTTGCCTTCGCTCGGCCGGCTGCTCGTCACGACCAGGCTGCGCGGGGCGCCCGTCGTGGTGGTGAACTCGAGCGCGGTGCGCGCAGAATAGAACGCCTCGGTGATCGGAGAGCGCGGATCGTCCAGCGCGTCGGTGATGCTGTCGGCCTTGCCCGACTTGACCCTCGGGATCACGCCCACCGCAGCGAGACCGAGCTTCTGCTTGACGTCTTCCGGCGTCTTGATTGTGTCATCGATATAGTTGAGCGCAAACGCGAGCCCGATCCCGGCCGCCAGGCTGAGGATCAGGGCCTGGATCAGCACGCGCTGCAGGTTCGGCTCGAACGGCAGGAGCGGCACGATCGCCTGGTCCACCACCGAGACCTGGCTGGAGCCGACGCCGCCGGCGATCGAGACTTCCTTCAGGCGCTGCAGGAGCGCTTCATATTGGGTGCGGGCGGTGTCGACCTCGCGCTGCAGGATCGTGTATTCGATCTTGCGCCCGCGCTGGTCCTGCACATTGCCCTTCAGTTCCGAGATGCGCTGGTTGAGGGACTCCTCGCGCGCCAGCGCCGCCTTGAACGTAGCCTCCGAGGCAATGCGGATCGAGGCTTTCTCGGTCTCGATCTCGCTGTCGACGGCGTCGATCCGGGCCTGAAGCTTGGCCATGTCCGGATAGTCGGGTTTGAACGTACCGAGTTTTTCCTGGTATTCGGCGGTCAGCTCGGAGCGCAGCGCCCGCAGCCGTTTCAGGTCATCACTGTCGAGGAACTCGGTCGTCGCCGAATTGCCGAGCATTTCGCGGAACGTCTGCTCGGCGGAAATCCGCTCGCTCTGGGCTTTGGCAAGCTCGCTGTTGAGCGCCACCAGCGAGTCGAGGTCGAGCGAGGTATTGCCGTTCTGGGTCCCGATCTCGAGAATGTCTTCCCGCTGGGCATAATCGACCAGACGGCGCTCGGCCTCTTCCAGGGCGACCTTCGCCGTCACGAGACGCTCTTCGAGGAACTTGCGCGCATAGGCGGTGGTGTTGAACTTGCGCTCGAGGCTGCCTTCGATGAAGCTCTCGACAACCGTGTTGGCAATCCGGGCCGCGTCCTTGGCATCGGCGCTGACGAAGCTCACTTTCACCACGCGGCTGCGCCCTTCAGGCGCCACCTGCAGGTTCTTGCCGATGTTGGCCGCCGCCTCGCGAAGCCGGTCCTCGCGGCCGAGTTCCGGATTGGCGTAGAGCGGGTTGTTCGACAGGTCGAGCAGCTCGACGGCGCGTTCGGCGAGCGCGCGGCTCTTCAGGAGCGCGTACTGGGTTGCCATGTACTCGGCATCGGCGACCACGACCGGGTCGACCTGCGCCGACTCGATGATGCGTGTCTCCTGGCGCTGGATCTCGATCGTGGCCGTCGCCCGGTAGAGCGGTACCTCGCGAAGGGTGAGGAGCGCGGCGCCGGCCGTGCCGAGGATCATGATGGCGAGGATCATGAACTTGCGGCGCCCGAGCGTGCGCAGCACGCCCCAGAAATCGAACCCGCCCTCTTCCTCGTAAGGGTCGCGCGTATAGCGCGGATCGGCGACCGGATAGGCGGCAAGCCCTTCATCGCGGCGATCAGCCGGCAGCCGGCCTTCGAAACCGGGCCGGACGCTCAGGGGCGCATTGCGATCGTCAGGCATCGGGCCGCTCCGGTCCGGGGATTAAGGGTTCAGTAGATGAAAAATAGGGCAAGAAGCGGGACAGACCGCAGGAAATCGCCATAGGTGCGCCGCGCTTCGGAGCCGTCGACGACGATGATGTCATTGGCATAGACGACCGGATCCTCGGCATCGCCCTCGCGGATCTCTTTCAGGTTAAATCCGGCGGCGTTGCGCTTGCCGTCGATCTGGCGGAACACGACCACGCGGCGCGGGTTGGCGCTGTCAGTCGGCCCGCCGGACAGGGCGATCGCTTGCAGCAGCGTCAGCTGGCCATCGACCGGATACATGCCAGGCTTCTGCACCGAGCCGTCGACCGTCATGTAGCGTTTGCTCGCCTCGGTGACGCGCACGGTCACGTCCGGGTCCTGGAGGTATTTCTCGCCGAGGCGGCGCTCGAGATGGGTTGCCAGTTCAGACGCAGTATAGCCGGCGGCCGGGATGGTGCCGACGAGGGGCAGCTTGAGCTTGCCCTCGAAATCGACCTGGTAGGAATTATCGAGATCGGGCGCGCCGAACACCGAGATTTCAAGGAGGTCCATCGGCCCGATCCGGACGTCCGCGCTCTGGATCGGCAGGGTCGAGTCCGGCACCGACAGCGTCGCCGGGGTCTGCACGGCCGAACGCGCTGCGGGCGGGCTCTGGCAGCCCGCCAGGGCGAGGGCGAGGACCAGCCCGCCCAGAATTCCAAGGATACGCGTCAACATGGCCACCACCACTCTTAGTCTGATCCAAAACGACAATGCGACCGAATTCAACCGGAAGGGTCAGTTGCGGAGCAGAATTCGGCAGTGGCGCGCGCCCACTCACCAGTTGAGGCGCCCGGGCACCGAAACGTCCAGCAAGAACGATACCGGTTTATCGCCTCCTGCCGGAAACGTCACTGAAGGTCTTGAAGCTGTTTATCGCCGGCTAAGCGCGCCGGCCTTGCAGACGCTGCGGCTGAGCTGAGCGGTCACTCCATGCGCGTTGGCGGCGCACAGGACCTTATGATGTCTGGCCATGATACACTGATGACCGTAAGCGTCCGGCCTGACCGACCTTGCGACCGTCTCTGATCCATCGATGCTGGTGTGTTCGATAGAGGGCGATGGTGTCCACTATCGATAGTGGGCACCAGGGCGGGGCTATCGATGACGGACAAGCGGAAGCGTCGTTTC
>JBGSOU010000518.1:0-1751 GCA_041739025.1 Hyphomonas sp. | reverse complement strand
GCTCCTGCCGCAGGTACGCGGCATCCGGGCCGTCACCGTCTCGGCCGAGACCGGGCGCGGCCTCGACCGGCTGATGGAGGCCGTCGCCTCCACAGACGAGACCTGGAACCGCCGCATCTCCACCGGCAAGCTCAATCGCTGGCTCGAGGGTGTGCTCGCCCATCACCCGCCTCCGGCGGTTGCCGGCCGCCGTCTCAAGATCAAGTATCTCACCCAGGTGAAGGCCCGCCCGCCGGGCTTCGTCATCTCCTGCTCGCGTCCCGACGCCATGCCGCAGTCCTACATCCGCTACCTGACGAACGGTCTGCGCGAGAGCTTCGACATGCCCGGCGTGCCGATCCGCATCATGCTGCGGGCACCCGAGAATCCCTACGCCGGCAAGGCGAAGCACGCACGCTGAGCGCGCGGCGATCGGTCGGTGGACAACCCCTGGCTTGCCACATTGCCGCCGTTAACCGTCCTTCAAGGTTAATGCAGCATTGTCACTCCCAGTGTCGTTTGAGTGGCGTCCTGGAGAGTAACCCGGTGAAACCAGTTTCCGTTGCGCGGCGAGGAATCGCCACGCCCCGCAAATCCTCCCTGCTGTCCATCATCGTCGTCGGCGCCGGTTTCCTGCTGGGTTTCCCCACGGTAGCCGCCTACCAGGACGTCGCGAGTTATGTTTCCGGCCAGGCTTCGCCCGATGTGCGCTGGGGCGCCGTCATCGAGAAGGCCGTCGCCGGTTCCACGCACGCCGCCGAGTTGCCGTTCGTCGATTCCACCGTGACCGGGGCGATATCGGGCTCGGGGATGACCGCGCCCGGCGTGGGATCGGTCGCGTTCCGCGCTAAGAACGGGTCCACCGCCGACACGCCGGACGAGGATCGCGTCAACCGCGGCGAAAAGCGTGGCCGCGTCGTCAACGTCGCTCCCGTCGCCCCGCCGAAGTCCTTCAATGCCGGCTCCGTCTTCAAGCGGACCTCGATGCTGACGCATCCGACCATCGGTGGCGAGGAGGTCGTCATGGCGTTCGACCGGCCGCGAATCCTCGGCAAGGAGATCGAGATCGCCGCCGCCTTCCACCCGCGCGTCGGCAGGAAGGTGGATCCGGCCGTGCCGGCGATGCTGGCCAGCCTGGTCACCAACGACAAGCCCGACATCCTCGCCACCGCCTATGCGCCGGCCACGCCGGACTATGCCGAACTGTCACCCTTCGCGACCCTGCTGAAAGGCGAGGCGGACCCCAACGAGGGCCGATTCATCCCGCCGCTCGGCGATGGCGATCACGCCTGGATGAAGAAGCCTCTGCCGCCCGAGGTGTTCTCGCAGGCCGAGCAGAAGTGCCTGACCGCCGGCGTCTACTTCGAGGCGCGCGGCGAGAACCTGAAGGGCCAGGCCGCGGTGGCGCAGGTGATCCTCAACCGCGTGCGCCACGCTGCCTATCCCGATAGCGTGTGCGGCGTAGTGTGGCAGGGCGCACAGCGGCGCACCGGATGCCAGTTCACCTTTACCTGCGATGGGTCACTGCGCCGACCGCGCAGCTCTTCTGCAATGGCGGGCGCATGGGCGGTGGCCGCGCGGGTGCTGGCAGGACAGACCCCCGATCACGTGCGCGGCGCAACCCATTATCACGCCGATTACGTGTCGCCCTACTGGGCGCCAAGCCTGACCCGGGTGCGCCAGATCGCCCGCCATGTCTTCTACCGTTCGCCCGGCACGGCCGTGCGCAGCGTTGGCGCGGCGGTCACGGTGGCGCTGTCGGCTCAGCATCC